>NZ_WXWS01000643.1:0-10499 GCF_009904715.1 Vibrio sp. V42_P2S4T144
GTAGGAGTCTCGTGATGAGGTTATTAAACATGAATTTAGCCGTGCAATTTTCCAAAGTTTACAGTGTAAAAAAAGCGGCTTTACCCCGGAACAGATAAAAGCCGCTTGCCAATGATGTGTTAATTCACATCTTATCGCATAATCATTTGTTCACGACCAGGACCCACAGACACCATTTTTACTGGTACGCCCATCAGTTCCTCAATGCGTAGAACGTATTTCTGTGCTGCTACTGGAAGCTCTTCAAACTTACGACAACCTGTGATGTCCTCGCTCCAGCTTTCCATCTTCTCGTAGATTGGCGCAAGAGAGGCAGTTTGAGGCCAGATTGGGTTTTCGCTGTGGTCGCCTTCGTAGCCAACACAGATTTTCAGATCGTTAAGGCCAGTCAAACAGTCTACTTTCGTTAGTGCAATTTCAGTTGCGGCTTGCAGTTCAACGCCATTCTTCGTAGCGACTGCGTCAAAGTAGCCCATATCGCGTGGACGACCCGTAGTTGCACCGAACTCGCCAGCAAGTTCGCGGAAAGCGTCTTGCTCTTCCATTGCAGTGATCAACGTACCAGTACCCACTGATGAGCTGAAGGCTTTTGCAACCGCAATAACGCGTTCAGGACGAAGTGCCGGAAGGCCACTACCGATACCCGCGTACATTGATACAACGTTAGAAGATGTTGTCCAAGGGTACTCACCGTAAACAAGGTCACGACCCGCGCCAAGCTGCGCTTCGAACAATAGAGTTTTGTCTTTCGCTTGTAGTTCTTTTAGAGGAAGCGTTACGTTGCAAATTGAATCGCGCCAAGGTGCAGAGACTTCTAGCAGCCAGTTCGCCAGTTCTTCAGCGGTTTGTTCAAACTCGAACGTCGGGTAAAGTGCACGCAGTTGCGGCAGTTTCCAATCCATCATGAATTGAAGGCGTTCAACCAATACTTCTGGTTGCTTCAACCAACCAACTAGGATGCCTTTCTTCATTACGCGGTCACCGTACGCAGGTGCAATACCTTGACGAGTTGAGCCGTATGCTTTGTCGCCTAAACGTTGTTCTTCTAGCGTATCTTCTAGTGCGTGTAGAGGTAGACACAGTGTTGCGCGATCAGAGATGCACATATTCACTTTTACGCCCGCTTCTTCAACTTCCGCAATCTCCTGAGACAGCAACGCAGGGCTGATAACCATACCCGGACCTAACACTGCCAAACAGTCTGGGTTGAATACGCCACTTGGTAGCTGGTGCAGCTTAAACGTACCTAGATCGTTAACCACGGTGTGACCCGCGTTGTTACCACCTTGGAAACGAATGCTCGCAGAAGCTTGCTCTGCCAAAAAGTCAACGATGCGGCCTTTGCCTTCATCACCCCAGTTTGCACCCACAACAACGATAGACGACATAATTTAATCTCCAAAAACAGATGCAAAAATCTTAAGGTGTTCGCCATAATAAGAGAAATTAATTATACTCATTAACTTGATAAGAATCTCATATCGGAATTGGCAATGTTAGATTTGAACTGGCTGCGAACCTTCGTAACTCTTGCAGAGGTAAAACACTTTGGTAAAACAGCGACGGAACTCCACATGACGCAGCCGAACGTAAGTTTGCATATCAAGCAGTTGGAGCAAGCCACGCGCACGAAATTGATTGAGCGAAATCCCGTGCAGTTGACGCAAGCGGGGAAGCGTTTGTTAGCTACGGCGCTGCGGATGCTCAATGAGCTGCAAATTTGTCAGTCAGATCTCAATGCCATCAACGATCTTACGCAGGGGACGCTTTCTATTGCGGCGAGCGATATTGTTTCACGTTTACTGCTTATCAAACCATTTCAGCAATTCAAAAGTGAATATCCGGGGATCGACTTGGCATTGTTCAACACCACATCTTCTCAAGCGGTGGATTTGGTGAAAAGTGCGCGTGCCGATATCGGCTTTGTTATCGCACAAAAAGAGAGTCAACCGCTGCATTTTACGCCTCTCACGCAGATTCACTGGTGTGCGTTTGGCGATAACATTTTTGAGTGGCAAGACAATCGAAAAGAGAGCCAGACGCTGATCCTGCTAGGGCACGATACTCGAACCCGAGAGCTGATTGATGCGTCTTTACCTGAACTAAATCTGCCTAAGCATCGCGTGATGGAAGTGGGCAGTGTGGAAGCACAAATCGACTGGGCGGAAGCGGGGTTTGGGACTGCTATTGTGCCGGATTTCTCGCTCGATCCGAGATTAAAGCTTTCTCGTGAAGTTACGCCTTTGCCAAGTTTTCCAAACACTGATTTCGGCTACATCGTGCGTCAAAATCAGGTGTTATCCAAAGCGGCAAAACAGTTGTTGGCTTGGGTTGGCGAGAATGTGTCGGTGGTTGAGGGCTAAGGCGATGAAAGAAAAAGCCATGAAAGAAACGAAGATTACGATTTCGCTCCCATCCTTGATTCACCGTATTGGGGGTGACCATGCCAAGCGAGCGAAAACACTCGCAGCAGAAAAACAGTGCGATCTTAAGCGAATTAGACGATCTCGTCACTGGCAAATCTCAGGCGAGGCTTTGGATGTAAAAGCGTTTTTAGAGCATCTCAAAAACGAAGAAGCAGAGACGATGCGATTTGCGATCAACAAAATCGAACAAGCTCTACTTGCTCACCAAGACAAATTGGAACCTTTGGACGTGAAGTTGATACGTTTGGTGAGACAAAACCCAAACATCACCCTAGCGGAGCTGATGGCTGAAACGAACTGCACGTTAGTTCAAGCTCGCACGGTACGATTTGGTGCTGAGTTGCTTTAAGATCGGTTTGTGGTTTACTCACTTTATTAACAGATGTTAGGGTACCGATCAAAATCACTCACTAAGACCATTTTATTATGGATATTTGGCAGCTTCTCCTTTTTATTCCTGCTTGCTTCGCTCTAAATATGGCTCCAGGCCCAAACAATTTATTGGCAATGAATAATGCGCGTTGTTACGGCTTTAGGGCCGCGTTTACGGCCAGTTTAGGCAGAATTGCTGCTTTTTCAGCGATGATTGCGTTGTCTGCATCAGGTCTGGCTGTGATTTTGTATACGTCAGAAATGCTATTTTTGGCAATAAAGCTGGTAGGGGCGCTGTATCTACTGTGGATTGCGTTCAACCTTTGGCGTTCAGAGTCCAGCCCGATCTCTGACTTGGACAATTCGCGCAATTACGCAGGACTTGCGAAGCAAGAATTTACGCTTGCTGCTGGCAACCCGAAAGCGATTCTTATCTTTACTGCATTCTTGCCGCAATTTGTTGATGCCAATGCCAACGTTCAAGAGCAGTTTTTTGCCCTTGGCTCGACGTTTTTGATATTAGAAATGGTCGCCATTTCAATCTATGCCATCTTTGGTTTGTACTTGAGACACTGGTTTTCAAATCCAAAAATGGCGAAACGTTTCAATCGCGGATGTTCGTTGTTTTTAGCTGCATCAGGTGCGAATTTGCTTCTAAGTAAGCAATAACAAAACATCATCTCTGTAGATTATTTTTCTATAAAAAAAGCCGCTGATGTTACATTAGCGGCTCTTTTCGTTGATGTATCGATTAATTTATTGTTACCACATCAAATCGTCAGGCACGACGAAATCTGCGTATGGATCGTCTTCTGCTGGAATGTCCGATTCAGGTTCTTTTTGTTCGATGATGACGGACTCATCACGTTGAGCAATTTTATTCGCTACTCCACGTGGAATGACAACATAGCTTTCACCAAAAATTGCGATTGCCAAAATACCTTTGATCAACTGCTCGCGGATAAGTGAATCTACATAAAGTGATTTCACTAGCGTACCGTGAGTGAAGTTGTATTTGATGTCGCCATCTTTTAAGTCGATCTTGTTCATCTCAATCAATTGATTGATCTGCGCTTTGATCTCTTTATTTAATCGCTCAGCATTTTGTTGCTCGCTCAATTGTTTATCACGCTCTAACTGTTGGCGTTTATTCTCTTCAACCGCCGCTTTTACTTCGCGTGCTTGAACGCGTGATTTTTTAGAGCCTTTCTTCGCTTTCTTTAGTTTCTTTTCATTAACTAAGCCAGCTTTCAGCATTTGTTCTTGAAGGGTAAGTTTTGCCATGTTTTATCCAGTTAGTGCGCAATTTTGGGCATTTTACCCACTATTGCCACTTGTAGTAAATAATAGTGCTTCCTATGGGTCTAAAATGTTTGGTTGGCTTGTTATCTCTTTAAGGAAAGTGCAAAGCGGGCCTTCTCCAAAGCCCGCGAGCGTTACTGAAATCTAGGTGGGTTATGGCTGCCACTGTTTAGATGTGACGAGGTTATCCATCACTTTGTTTACCGCTTGATGCGCTTTGTCGACAATGGTGTCTATATCGTTACGATTCGCGATAAGCGGTGGAGCAAAACCGAGGATGTCACCATGTGGCATAGCGCGAGCGATTAAGCCTTGCTCTAAACAGGCCGCCGCGATTTGCGGGCCTACTTTCAAGTTTGGATCAAAGTGTGCTCGGCGAAGCTTGTCTGAAGAAAACTCCAACGCATGCAACAAGCCAACGCCACGAGTATCACCGACTAATGGATGATCGTTAAACGTCTCTGCCATACGTTGCTGCAAGTAAGCACCGACTTCAGCCGCGTTTTTTACCAAGCCTTCACGCTCAATGATATCGAGGTTGCAGTTTGCGGCTGCCGCTCCCATTGGGTGACCAGAGTAGGTATAACCGTGTCCGATAGCGCCCCATTGGTCGGTGCCGTTTTCTAGCACACTCCAAACTCGTTCACCGACGATCACGCCAGACAGCGGTTGATACGCTGAGGTTAACCCTTTCGCTACCGTGATGAGATCTGGTTTCATGTCGTAGTGGAGTGAGCCAAAATCGGAGCCGAGGCGACCAAAGCCACACACCACTTCATCCGCAATCAAGAGTACATCGTATTTGTCGAGTACTTTGCGAATCGCCTGCCAGTACCCTGCTGGTGGTGGCACAATACCGCCAGTACCGAGCACTGGTTCCGCAATCATTGCTGCTACCGTTTCTGGGCCTTCTTCCAAGATCATCGCTTCGAGTTGATCTGCGCAATATTGAGAGAATTCGAGCTCAGACATACTCTCGTCTTCACGGCGATAATAATATGGCGCGATGGTGTGTTTGATACGCTCAAGTGGTAAATCAAAATGGGCGTGGAACAGCGGCAAACCTGTCATTGAACCGGACGCGATACTTGAACCATGGTAGCCGCGGTCACGCGAAATGATTTTTTTCTTCTCTGGTAGACCACGAGCATTGTTGTAATACCACACCAACTTAAGTTGAGTTTCGTTCGCGTCGCTGCCTGACATGCCGTAGTAAACTCTGCTCATGCCTTCAGGCGCCATTTTGATGATGCGATCTGACAGTGTCACGAGCGCTTCGTTCGTATGACCGACGTACGTGTGGTAGTACGCCAGTTCTTTGGCTTGCTCATAAATCGCATCGGCCATTTCGGTCCTGCCATAGCCAATGTTTACACAATACAACCCGGCAAAGCCGTCTATCAGCTCGATGCCTTCTGAATCGGTGATGCGTATTCCGCTTCCGCTCGAGATAATTCTTCCCGGAAGCTCCCCGGCCGCATACTGCTTTAGGTGGGTTGAGGCATGAAATACTCTCTGACGATCGATCTCTAAAAGTTGTTGGGTTTTGTTACTCATGATCCTTCTCCTCGAATAATTGGATATCCATATTTCGTGTCTCAACTGCCACTGACGGTTGGTAAAGCGCCTAAGCAGCAGTATTTGATTTCGCTGTATTCTTCAAATCCGTGACGGCTTCCTTCTCGTCCAAGACCAGACTGTTTCACGCCGCCGAATGGGATAGGGTGCCCTGTCATTTTGACGGAGTTCACGCTCACCATGCCAAACTCCAAACCGCGCATGCAGTGCCAAATTTGGTGGATATCGTGACCATAAACATAGGCAGCTAAGCCGTATTCAGTGTCGTTGCTCATTTCAATCACGGTATCTAAGTCTTGGTAAGGCAATACGCCTGCCACAGGACAAAAATTCTCTTCGCGATACACCGCCATTTCAGGGGTTACATCGGCTAGCAATGTCGGCGCGAAGAAGTTTTCGCCTGGTACGGGCTGGTGGTATCCCGCTACCAATCGCGCGCCTTTGTCGAGCGCGTCACGCACCAAATCATGCGCTTTATCCACCGCAGTGCGATTAATAAGTGGTCCCATGGTGGTTTTTTCGTCTAAGCCATTGCCCAAAACGATGTGGCTCATTTCTTTGGCAAACGCTTCCAAAAACGCTTCGTACTTATCGTCAGGGACGAAAATACGGTTTGCGGCCAAGCAGTCTTGTCCTGCGGTTTGAAACTTCGCATCCACGGCGGCTTTGGCTGCTTGCTCGACATCCATATCTGGCAGCACGATGAAAGGGGCGTTACCACCGAGCTCCATACTGCACTTCTTCACGGTTTGTGCCGCGTCGCGTAGCAATAGTTTGCCCACTCGAGTTGAGCCTGTGAACGAGAGTGCTTTGACTTTATCGGAGTGGCACAAGGTTTGTGACACCATCACCGCATCGCCAGTGATCACGTTAAATACACCAGGTGGAAAGCCAGCTCGGTCTGCTAACTCTGCCAACGCTAACGCAGAAAAAGGCGTTTCACTGGCGGGCTTAATGATCACCGGACAGCCTATTGCTAGTGCGGCAGCGGCTTTGCGTGTGATCATGGCATTAGGAAAGTTCCAAGGCGTAATCAGTGCTGCGACACCAATTGGCTCGCGCACCGTTGATAGCTGCGCATTCGGAATATGACTTGGGATGGTTTCGCCATAACAGCGGCGTGCTTCTTCGGCAAACCAACGAACAAAGGATGCGCCGTAGTCAATCTCACCTACAGCATCACCTAGTGTTTTTCCTTGCTCCATCACCATCAAATGAGCAAGATCTTGCTTTGATTCTAGAATCAGGTCGTGCCAACGCATGAGAATTTCAGCGCGCTCTTCTGCTTGCATTTTTCGCCATTGACGAAAGGCTTGGTCGGCTTCATCAATCGCTTGATAGAGTTGTTGCTGAGATAGCTTAGTGATGTAACCGATGACCGTGCCATCTGCTGGATTATCCACCGGATGAAATTGATCACCACTTACCCATTTGCCATTCACGTACGCTAAACCTCTCACCAAACGTACGTCTTTCATTATCGCCATCATGTCGTGTGAGGCTTTTAATTCTTCAGTGTGTAAGCTGTGCAGTGCTGCCATGAGTCCTTCTCCCAGCATCGTTGTCCATAATGAAACTGTAATGGAGAAGTGACCGAAATAATTTCTGATACCGAGGTTTAAAACGTCAGAACTTTCTTTTTAGTGCCGTTAAATATGGTGTTTTTTCTGTTCACGCCTGATGCACATTTTCCCTTTTATAACAAAGCGTTTTGGTTTACTTCGAATGTGCCCGCATCACGTTTGATTGTTTTTGTCACAATGTAAGTAAAGTAGCGCTCAATGCCCACATCTGAGTCTAACCAGTTGTCGATAAGCCGCTGATATTGGTCGATATCTTCTGACTGAATTTTAAGGATGTAATCGACACCACCGCCCGTGGCATAGCAATCAGTGACTTCTGGTGAATGTTGAACCAGTTGCTCGAAGCGTTTGAACGCTTGGGCGTTGTGTTCTTTGAGCGTAACTTCAACCATAACTGACGTTCGTTTGAACAAAATATCGGTATTTACTTTTGCTCCGTAACCTTCAATGATGCCTGCTTCTTCCAGTTTTTTGACGCGCTCCCAGCAAGGGCTCACGGATAGGTTGATGGCCTCGGCAAGGTGAGATTTGGTGATACGACCATTATCATGAAGTATTTGTAGAATTTTTACGTCGTAGCGATCGAGGCGCATTATGAGTCTCCCTGTTGAATACTAATCATTTCATAAAGGCTGATGACTGGTCGCTGTTATAAGGTGCTTTCCAGTTTGCTTCTGGTATGCCATTTGTTTTGATTTCTTTGGTTGGCTTTTCAATCAGCCTATCTCGCCGCAGTCTTCGGCTATAACTGCGATAGTGTCACCGATATTCACCATAGCAGGAAAACGACGTGCCGCGAAAATACCATTGCGCTGTGACTTGTACTCAACGGGGGCGGTACCTGTGCGCTCGGTCGAGAAGATTCTCACTAATACATCTCCCTTTTTGACGGTATCGCCAAGATCAAATAAGTATTCTGTGATGCCCTGGTGCTGGCTTTGCACATAACAACTTGCATCAGGCATATCTAATAACTTAGTTGGTTGGGTTGGTTGTTCGTAGTCACCGGGCAAGTTGCCTGAGAAGCGCAAGAAGTTGCGAATGCCACGGTCGGAATAAGCGATGGTTTCTGGAGTGCTGGTTCCGCCTCCTCTGAGTTCGGTGGTAACAAAGATTTTTCCCTGAGACTCCACGGCAGTGTCATACAGGCTAGTGGCGTCCATTTCGAGCAAGATCATGGTGTAAGGTGCGCCAAACAGTTTTGCACCTAATATGCAGGCTTCTTCTTGATCGAGATTGTCGAGACGATGGGCAGCGGCGAACGGCACGATATCTAACGTTTTACCACCTGAGTGAATGTCTAACGCAAAATCGCACTTAGGAACTAGGTAACGAGTAAAATAATCCGCAATTTTCTCGGTCACTGTGCCTATGGGGTTGCCGGGAAAGCTGCGATTTAAATTCCCCTTATCGATAAACGACGTACGTGAGGCATTTTGTACCGCAGGTAAGTTCATCATGGGTACAATAATGACACGACCTTGGATTTGATCTGCCTGAAGCGAGTTCGTCAATTTTAGCAGGCTGGTGATGCCTTCGTATTCGTCTCCGTGATTACCGCCAGTAAGCAGTGCGGTTGGTCCGTGACCATTTTTGATCACGGTGATAGGTATCATAATACTGCCCCAAGCGGAGTCGTCATGTGAATAGGGCAGCGTTAAAAAGCCGTGCTGTACACCTTCTCGGTCAAAGTCTATAGTGGCTGTGATCGAGCTTTTTTGCATATCAAGTCCTTTTCGTTCTCAGACCTAGCTCAACAGAGCTTGAGGTTTGAAAAATTAGTGTTTAACAAATAAGTGGCGTGGAAAGTCACACAGCGTTTTTGCTCCATCATGGGTAATGACGATACTTTCCGTTGTTTCTAACCCCCAATCTTTGAACCACAGCCCCGGCATAAAATGGAATGTCATGCCTTCTCTCAAGATGGTTTTATCGGTGTCTCGCAAACTCATGGTTCGTTCCCCCCAATCTGGCGGGTAGCTCAAACCTATTGGATAGCCACAACGGGCGCCTTCGCGTGAGAATCCCGCTTTATCGAGAACCTGGTTTAGTGCATTGGCGATGTCGGCGCAGGTATTTCCGGGCTTTGCCACTTTTAGGCCTGCTTCAAGTCCTAAAGTTAGGGCTTCGTCGGCTCGTTTGAACTTGTCGTCAGGCTCGCCAAGAAAAATAGTGCGTGAGAGTGGGCAATGGTAACGGCGGTGCGCCCCTGCGATTTCAAAAAACGTCCCTTCACCTTTCTTGAAGGGTCTGTCATCCCAAGTCAGGTGAGGTGCGGAAGCATCAGAACCTGATGGCAAAAGCGGCACAATCGCGGTGTAATCGCCAAAGTGGTCTTCATGCCCGAGCACGGCTTGGCGGTTAATCTCGGCAACAAGGTGGTGTTTCGGTAATCCTGGTTCAATCATGTCGAACGCGACGCGGTGCATATTTTCAACAATGCGAGCGGCACGGTACATGTACGCCAGTTCTTGATCGGATTTAACGGCGCGGCACCAGTTGACTAGTCCAGTTGCATCGAGAAGTTGAGCATTCGGTAGGTGCGTAGTGAGTGATTCGTAAGCGGTGGCGCTAAAGTAATAGTTATCTTTTTCTACACCGATGCGACCACGATCCCAAAGGCGCGGAGCCAGTACGGCTTCGACCAGGAAATCCATCGGGTGTAACGGCGGGTTCATTACATAATGGTCTGGATAGTAGGTAATGTTTTCTGCCGACATATACGCAGTCCTGTATGCTCCGTTGGCATCTTGGCAGCGTCCAAACCAAACAGGTTCATCAGATGGACCAACAACGACACATTGTGGCACGTAAAAAGACCACCCATCATAGCCTGTCAGCCACGCCATGTTAGAAGGGTCATGAATGATAAGGACATCCAATTCTCTTTCTTCCATCGATTGCCGAACTTTCGTTAACCGATCCTGGAACTCATCCAGTGTAAAATGCAAAGCAACGCCTCTCATATTTTCTCCTTGTTAGAAATCCGACGCCTTATGGGCCTTCGGAGACGCTGAGGTATTTCTACCTTCTACCAGCTAGCCAGATCTGCGTTAAAAATGATTGCAATTTACCTCTGGGGTTGTATTTGGATTGAACGATGCTGTTTAACATGTTTGTTTAACCCATACATTTCATGTCAATCATTACAATTGTGGTTTATTTTTGTGCATTTCACCTCGTTTTGTGAGTTAAAGTTCGCAATTTGTTAAATGGAAGTTACAATGAGCGTTAAAAA
>NZ_WXWS01000165.1:0-10472 GCF_009904715.1 Vibrio sp. V42_P2S4T144
GAATATAAACAAAGCTTGATAACTTGCATCTTTCTAGGAAGCTTGTCATAACTAATGGCTGGAAAATTTGTAAGGATACAAAATGAGCAAGCTGTACGTTGGATCAGAAGTTGGTCAACTTCGACGAGTTCTATTAAATCGCCCTGAACGCGCCCTAACCCACTTAACTCCGTCAAACTGTCATGAGTTGCTATTTGATGACGTTCTTGCTGTAGAAGCGGCAGGTGAAGAGCACGATGCATTCGCACGTACGCTGCGCGAGCAAGACGTTGAAGTGCTTCTCCTCCACGATTTACTGGTCGAAACCCTCGCCGTTCCAGAAGCAAAACAATGGCTGCTGAACACTCAGATTTCTGACTTTCGCTACGGGCCAACATTTGCGCGAGACCTACGCCAATATTTTTCAGAAATGGATGATGAACATCTTGCCTGCATCTTTTTAGGTGGCTTAGCTTACTCAGAGCTACCGATCTCCTCATCTTCTATGCTGCCAAAAATGAAGCGTCCTCTCGACTTTGTTATTGAGCCACTGCCTAATCACCTCTTTACTCGTGATACCTCATGTTGGGTTTATGGCGGCGTTTCTCTTAACCCGATGATGATGCCTGCACGTCAACGTGAAACAAACCACCTACGTGCGATTTATCGTTGGCACCCAATTTTTGCTGGCCAAGATTTTATCAAATACTTCGGTGACGATGATCTGCATTATGATAATGCGAATGTCGAAGGCGGTGATGTGTTGGTTATTGGTAAAGGTGCAGTTCTGATCGGTATGTCTGAGCGTACGACCGCGCAAGGCGTAGAGAACCTTGCAGCGAGCCTATTTAAAGCAGGCCAAGCTACCGAGGTTATTGCAATTGATCTGCCTAAACACCGCTCATGTATGCATTTAGACACTGTGATGACCCATATGGATGTAGATACTTTCTCTGTCTACCCAGAGATCATGCGCAAAGATCTCGACACATGGCGCTTAACACCAAAAGGCAACGGTGAAATGCATGTTGAAGCCTCACATAACTATCTGCACGCGATTGAGTCCGCTCTTGGCTTAGATCAGCTGAAAATCATCACCACGGGTGGTGACAGTTATGAAGCGGAACGCGAACAATGGAATGATGCCAATAACGTTCTAACTGTAAAACCGGGCGTAGTAATTGGTTACGAACGCAACGTATACACCAACGAAAAATACGATAAAGCTGGCATCAAAGTACTGACAGTACCTGGTAACGAGCTTGGTCGCGGTCGCGGTGGCGCTCGCTGTATGAGCTGTCCAATAGAACGAGACGATATATAACTTACTCGTCCCTTTACATTAGGTGAATCAAAACTAAGGTTGATGTGAATACATCAACCTTTTTTAGCTTTAATTAAAAATAATTATTCACAATAAAAGCATTTATATGTTTTAATGAATTCTATTAATCTAATCACATGTACTAAGGGACGAGCTATGGCTTTCAATTTACGTAACCGCAACTTTTTGAAGCTATTGGACTTCTCAACCAAAGAAATCCAGTTTTTGCTCGAACTGTCTGCAGAGCTGAAAAAAGCTAAATATGCAGGAACAGAGCAGAAGACACTTAAAGGTAAAAACATCGCACTAATCTTTGAGAAATCTTCGACTCGTACCCGATGTGCGTTTGAAGTCGCTGCCTTTGACCAAGGTGCTCAAGTCTCTTACATCGGCCCTTCTGGCTCGCAGATCGGTCATAAGGAATCGATGAAAGACACCGCTCGCGTCCTTGGTCGTATGTATGACGGGATTGAATACCGAGGCTTTGGCCAATCCATTGTTGAAGAGCTTGGTACTTATGCTGGTGTTCCAGTGTGGAATGGTTTAACGGATGAGTTCCACCCAACCCAGATCCTTGCTGACTTCCTGACCATGCAAGAGCACGGCCGTGGTAAACAGCTACATGAAGTAACCTTCGCTTACCTAGGTGATGCGCGCAACAACATGGGTAACTCACTTATGGTGGGCGCAGCGAAAATGGGCATGGATATTCGCCTTGTCGCGCCAAAAGCATTCTGGCCTGAAGAAGATCTCGTGGCAACTTGTCAAACTATCGCGCAACAAACCGGTGCAAAAATCACGTTAACAGAAAGCGTTGAGGAAGGTGTGAAAGGTTGTGACTTCCTATACACCGACGTTTGGGTGTCTATGGGTGAGTCTGCCGAGGCATGGGATGAACGTGTAGCGTTAATGACACCTTATCAAATCAATATGGACGTGATTAAGCAAACGGGTAATCCACATGTGAAATTCATGCACTGCCTTCCAGCTTTCCACAATGATGAAACCACCGTCGGCAAAGAAGTCGCTGAAAAATACGGTATGAAAGGCCTTGAAGTAACAGAAGAGGTATTTGAATCGGAATACTCCATCGTATTCGACGAAGCTGAAAACCGTATGCATACCATCAAAGCCGTGATGGTTGCGACGCTAGGAAGCTAAACCAGCGCGCAAAAACAGCCGATAAAAACCATGATGTAATCGCTTGCGCTCACGAAAGTTAAGCGTATAATGCTCGGCAATTTGTCTGAGGATTAAGAAATGACCACGCTGATTGCTGACGTAAAAACGCGATTTGCTCTCGCTAAGCGACTACGCTTACGTGGTGTTATTTTCGTTAATTCTATTGAATTTTAAAACCTCCCCATTGGGGAGGTTTTTTTATGTCCAAAACTCCTTTCGGTTATTTGGATGTAGTCATCAATGTTATAGGGAAGAAGATCATGGCGAACTCGCTTTACCAGAAGCACATCATCTCTATTCCAGAGCTTTCACGCGAAGAACTGGAACTTATCGTAGAAACAGCAGGTAGCCTTAAAAAAGCACCTCGACCAGAACTGATTAAAAACAAAGTCGTTGCAAGTTGTTTCTTTGAACCATCAACACGTACACGTTTATCGTTTGAAACAGCGATTCAGCGCATTGGTGGTGACGTGATTGGCTTTGATAATGATGGTAATACCTCTCTGGCGAAAAAAGGCGAAACACTCGCAGATTCAGTACAAGTCATCTCTTCTTACGTCGATGCCTTTGTGATGCGTCATCCACAAGAAGGCGCCGCTCGCTTGGCCTCTGAATTTTCAAATGGCGTGCCAGTGATCAACGCGGGCGACGGTGCAAACCAACACCCAACTCAAACGCTACTCGACCTATACACCATAGCGGAAACACAAGGGCGTCTAGACAACCTGAACGTCGCATTCGTAGGTGACCTAAAATATGGCCGCACAGTGCACTCACTGACTCAAGCCTTAGCAAAGTTTAACAACATCCGCTTCTTCTTTGTTGCACCAGATGCGCTGGCAATGCCAGATTACATCTGCGAAGAACTAGACGAAGCTGGCATTCAATATAGCCTACACACAGACATGGAAAGTGTGATTCCTGAACTGGATATTCTGTACATGACTCGCGTACAGAAAGAACGCTTTGACGAATCGGAATACGCACATATTAAGTCGGCTTACATCCTAACGGCGACACTACTAGAAGGCGCGCGTGAGAACTTGAAAGTACTGCACCCACTACCACGTGTGGATGAAATCACAACTGATGTTGATAAAACGCCTCATGCTTACTTCTTCCAGCAAGCTCAAAATGGCGTGTATGCTCGCCAAGCACTGCTGGCGCTTGTTCTAAACGAAACACTGTAATCGAGGGGAAAAATCATGGCTAAAGAAACTCAATTGCAGGTAGAAGCAATCAAAAATGGTACGGTCATCGACCACATCCCTGCGCAAATCGGCATCAAAGTATTAAGACTGTTCGATATGCACAATTCATCACAACGCGTAACGATTGGACTGAACTTGCCATCATCAGCACTCGGTCATAAAGATCTACTCAAAATCGAAAATGTGTTTATCAATGAAGAGCAAGCGAGCAAGCTAGCGTTGTATGCTCCTCACGCGACCGTGAATCAAATCGAGAATTATGAAGTGGTGAAAAAGCTCGCGTTAGAGCTTCCTGAGCGCATCAATGATGTATTTGAATGCCCGAATTCAAACTGTATTTCTCATAATGAACCAGTAGAAAGCAGCTTTAGCGTGTTCGAGAAGAAACAAGAAATCCGCCTAAAGTGTAAATACTGCGAGAAAGTGTTCTCACGCGAGATCGTAACCGAGCGATAAACACGCCGCACGACTAGGCTGTGATACGTTTAAAATACCCTGCAATCTCAGGGTATTTTGCTCTTTACCTACCGAGGGTTTAGAGGCAAACTGAGAATCTTTATTCCCTACAACTGATGGAAAAAATCAAATGACGAAAGTACTTCACACTGAGTCTGCACCAGCAGCAATCGGTCCTTACGTTCAAGGCGTAGATCTAGGTAACATGGTTCTTACTTCAGGCCAAATCCCAGTAAACCCAGCGACAGGTGAAGTGTCTGCTGATATCGCAGAACAAGCTCGTCAGTCTCTAGAAAACGTAAAGGCTGTAGTTGAATCTTCAGGTCTTAAAGTATCTGATATTGTAAAGCTAACGGTTTTTGTTAAAGACCTAAATGACTTTGGCACAGTGAACGAAGTTTACGGCAAGTTCTTTGATGAGCACGGCGTAGCAAACTACCCTGCACGCTCTTGTGTAGAAGTGGCTCGCCTACCAAAAGATGTTGGCATCGAGATTGAAGCAATCGCTGTTCGCAAATAATTGCACTTGCTGACAAACATAAAAAAACGGGTAGCTCAGGCTACCCGTTTTTTTATTGTCTTTTCGTGATGATATCGCAGTAAAACTTAAGCAGCGTTGCGCTGTTTGACTTCTTCATCTAACGATTCAAGCTTCTCTTTCATCTGTTCACGACAGATATTCGCTAACTCGCGAATGCCCTCTTTACCATAGCCTTCAGTGCTGATTGGAGGTAGCATTTCAACAATCACATGACCATTGTTCCAACGGTTCAGCTTAATTTTATTCGTCGAGCTACATACGATAGGAATGATTGGCACACCTGCACCAATTGCCGCATGAAAAGCACCTGTTTTGAATGGCAGCAAACCACGCCCACGAGAACGCGTGCCTTCTGGGAACATCCACACCGAAACATCACTTTCTTTCATGCTGCTCACGACCTGATCGATAGTCCCTTTTGCTTTAGAGCGATTCGCTCGGTCAATTAGAATGTTACCCGTAAGCCAGTAAAGCTGACCAAACAGTGGCATCCAAGCCAAGCTCTTTTTACCTACTGTCACAACTTTCGGAGTCACAGCCGCAGAAACAGTAAACATGTCCCAGTTGTTCTGGTGGTTAGCAATGTAAACATGTTGGCCGCGTGAATACGCATCTTCAGGGATACGCAACTCTAACTTAATCCCAAACACACGAGACATCTTGGCAAACAAACGGCCAAAAGTGAAAACGTGCTTAGGGTTTCTAGGGCTTAATAGGCAGTAACCACAACCACCAATAAACATAACAATCGCAAAGATAGCGACAGCAAATACACGTAACAGTGCAATCATTCTTGTTCTCCAGGAACCGGCTTTTGCCAGATACAGCTATTAATATCTCTCTTTCCATAAAGGGAAAATATGGTCATGAGAGTGATATAAAAAAGCCGAAACTCAGGTTTCGGCTCTCTTGATATCCAAGTTACCTGCGGTGCAGTTTAACTTGCCTAGCTCACTCGCTCAATATTTGCGCCAAGTGCAGCCAGTTTATTTTCGATTTTGTCGTAACCACGGTCGATATGGTAAATACGATCAACGACGGTTTCGCCTTTAGCAATGCAACCTGCAATAACCAAACTAGCCGAAGCTCGTAGATCGGTTGCCATCACTTGCGCACCGCTGAGTGACTCAACATCACCACAGATAACCGTATTGCCTTCGATCTCAGCTTTAGCGCCCATACGCATGAGTTCTGGTACGTGCATAAAGCGGTTTTCAAAGATAGTCTCTGTGATCACGCCGCCACCTTTAGCCATCATGTTCAGAAGCGTAAATTGAGCTTGCATATCCGTCGGGAAACCAGGATGTGGCGCAGTACGTACACTTACCGCTTTTAGTTCGCGGTCGGTCATATCAACGGAGATCCAATCTTCACCCGTTTCGACAAGCGCGCCAGCTTCTTCCAGCTTGGCGAGAACCGCTTCAAGCAAATGAGCATTAGTGTTGCGACATACCACTTTACCGCCAGATACTGCTGCTGCGACAAGGAATGTTCCCGTCTCAATACGGTCAGCAACCACGTTGTGTTTACAACCGCCTAGGCGCTCAACACCTTCAATCGTAATGGTATCTGTGCCAGCGCCAGAGATTTTTGCGCCAAGCTTATTTAGGAAATCAGCGGTATCGACGATTTCAGGCTCACGCGCAGCGTTATCTAGTGTTGTTGTGCCTTCCGCCAGCGCTGCGGCACACATGATGGTGATCGTCGCGCCTACGCTGACTTTATCCATCACGATGTGCGCGCCTTTTAGACGACCATCCACTTCTGCTTTCACATAACCATCTTCTAATGTAATGGTTGCGCCAAGCTGCTCTAAACCAGAAATATGCAGATCCACAGGACGAGCGCCAATAGCACAACCGCCTGGTAAAGAAACCTGACCTTGACCAAAGCGCGCCACCAAAGGACCCAAAGCCCAAATAGAAGCACGCATGGTTTTCACCAAGTCATAAGGCGCACAGTATTCTGTAATACTGCTTGGATCAACATGAACAGAGCCATTGCGGCTTACTTTCGCGCCTAAACGCTTAAGCAATTCCATGGTTGTATCGATATCACGAAGGTGTGGTACGTTTGCCACTTCTACTGGCTCTTCCGCCAAGATAGACGCAAATAAAATCGGCAGTGCTGCGTTTTTTGCACCTGAAATGGTCACTTCACCAACTAGTGGTTTATCTGACCCAATAACTCGAAACTTTTCCATCAATAAACCTTAAAGCGACATCAATTTCTTATCACGAGCCCACTCTTCTGGTGTGAACGCTTTGATTGATAATGCGTGAATGTCGTTACGCTGGATGTATTCCATCAGAGGAGCATAAATTAGCTGCTGCTTCTTAACGCGGCTCATTCCATCGAAACAAGCATCAACAGCAACCACTTCATAGTGGCTACCTTCACCTTTCACATGCACTTCTTGAAGGTTTAGTGCTTCTTCTAATAACTGTTGTACTTTTGCGCTATCCACAATTTACCCCTGATAATTCTGTATGTGTTTGGCCACTAAAGATTCAACATTGCTCAGTTGAAACAAAGTGCGCAGTTGCGCCGGCACGAAACTGAGCATTATATGACAGTTTTGCTTTTTTGCATGCTCTAATAAGTGGATTAACATCACCATTCCTGCAGAGTCGACGCGCTCTATCTCTTTTAGCGAGCATTCCAGCTCCGATTGAGCAGGTTGCCATTGCTGTGCATACGCCCACAATGAAGGCACTGTATCTCTATCAAGTGCCCCTGTTAGCTTAAGAATGTTTTGATCCAATTGCCACTGAACGGGAGTCTGGGCCATTATTTCTTCGCCTCGAAACGGATCGGTTCTGCGGCCAATTTTTCTAAGTCTTTAGCAACAGATAGAATGCCTTCTTGACGAATTTTACTGTTCCATTCGGATTGTTTACTAGAAAGTAAACTAATGCCCTCTGCAATCATATCGAATGCTTCCCACTCTCCAGACTGGTTGTCTTTACGCAGTTTAAACTCAAGTTTGATGTTTGGACGCGGAGTATCGATGATATCAACTTTAATGCTTGTAATACGCTTAGAGTCATCAATGCTAGGCTCAGGACCAAACTCAATTTTTTGGTCAGAGTATTGCGTCAACACTTGTGCATAAGACGCAATCAGGTACGCACGAAATGCATCGATAAACTCAAGTACATCTTCACGCTTAGCACCTTTTAAGTTTGGACCAAGAAGTTTTAACCCTGCATAGCGGTAGTTGACGTAAGGCATTAGCTCTTCTTCAACGATCACTTTAAGTAAATTTGGATCTTGTTTGATTTTCGGCTGTTCGGCTTTCAATCTTTCAAACGTGACTTCAGCTACCTGCTTCATCATCTTATAAGGTTCAGTTTTATCCACCTCTGCTGCTGTTGCTCCAAAGACGCTAAACACAGCACAAACTGAAAGTAGTAATCTCGCTAACATAGTTATTCCTTACTTGAGTCGTCTGAACCACCTACGCTGTAGAGTACTTGACCAATTAAGTCTTCAAGCACAAGCGCCGATTTGGTGTCTTCGATGGTATCACCATCCACCAGCATGACTTCATCATCAAAAACGAAGCCAGGTACTAAACCAATGTATTGCTCACCAATCAGGCCAGATGTCAAAATTTGTACGCTCGACGTTTCTGGGAACTGATTGTATTTGCTATTGATAGATAGTGTTACAACTGGCAATAAGTTGTCTGGGTTAAGCGAAATACTACTTACTCGACCAATCACAACGCCCCCCACTTTTACGGGCGAACGAACTTTTAAACTGCCAATATTATCGAACTCGGCTTTGAGGGTATAAGTATCACCAGAGCCAATGCTTTTTACGTCAGCAACTTGAAAAATCATCACAAGAATCGCGCAAATTCCCGCTAATACAAAGCTGCCAACCCATAATTCAGTTTTACGTGTTTGTTGCATGATTAATTCCCAAACATCAATGCGGTCAGTACAAAGTCTAATCCTAGTACTGCTAAAGAAGAATGCACAACAGTGCGCGTAGTTGCTCGGCTGATCCCTTCCGATGTTGGAATAGCATCATAACCGTTAAATAGAGCGACCCAAGTAACCGTAATTGCAAACGCAAAACATTTGATCATACTGTTACCAATGTCTTGTCCTAGCTCAACAGAGGACTGCATCGCTGACCAAAAACTGCCGTGATCAACGCCTTTCCAGTCAACACCAACAAGCTGAGCGCCCCAAATTCCCACAGCCATGAAAATCATAGCCAGTAAAGGCATTGAGATAACCCCAGCCCAAAACCGTGGTGCAATCACTCGTTTCAATGGGTCTACCGCCATCATTTCAAGGCTAGACAGTTGTTCCGTTGCTTTCATTAGACCTATCTCTGCGGTTAACGCAGAACCGGCACGACCAGCAAACAAAAGTGCAGTAACAACAGGTCCTAATTCACGGAGTAACGAAAGCGCTACCATTTGCCCCAAACTGCCTTCTGCGCCGTAATCCACCAACACAACATAGCCTTGTAGACTCAAAACCATTCCAATGAACAGACCAGATACGACGATGATCGCCAGCGACTGAACACCAACAGAATAAAGTTGCTTAACAAGCAGAGGAAAGCTTCTGATCGGTTGTGGCTTAGAAAATAGCGCCCCAATCAACATGAAAGTCGCACGACCAAATGCTCCGCAAATAGAAAGCGTGCGTCGACCCAGCGAGGCGACAAAGTGAATGAAGTTATCGACCATCAAATAAGTCCTTTTCGATACTTTGAGAAGGGAAACGAAACGGTACAGGACCGTCGGCATCACCTTGTAAGAACTGCTGGACACGAGGATCAGAGTTTTGAGTCAGCTCTTCTGGCGTACCATAGGCGATGATTTTTCCATCGGCCATCAGGTATACCCAGTCAGCAATACTCATGACTTCAGGTACGTCGTGAGAAACCACAATAGAGGTCAAACCTAACGCTTGGTTTAGATTGCTAATTAGCTCAACCAAAACGCCCATAGTAATTGGGTCTTGCCCCACAAACGGCTCATCGTACATGATCAGATCAGGGTCAAGAGCGATTGCACGAGCCAAAGCAGCGCGTCTTGCCATACCACCTGAAAGCTCACTCGGCATTAATTGCGCCGCGCCGCGCAGACCGACAGCTTCGAGCTTGAGTAACACCATGGTGCGAATCAAGTCTTCCGATAAATCGGTATGCTCTCTCAATGGAAAGGCGACATTATCAAAAACATTCAAATCAGTGAATAAAGCCCCTGACTGGAACAACATGCTCATTTTCTTTCGAGCATGGTAGAGTTTTTTACGCGAGAGAGAGGGAATATTGTCGCCATCAAACCAGATCTCTCCTTGCTCGGGATACAACTGACCACCAATCAAACGCAGCAGTGTTGTTTTACCAATTCCCGATGGTCCCATAATGGCCGTCACTTTGCCCTCAGGAACATGCAGATCAATATCATCAAAGATCATGCGTTCTCCCCGTGAAAAAGTGAGGTTGTTCACGGTGACTAAATCGTTGTTCGACATATCATCTCTTCTACTGTAGGAGCGTTGCAACTCACGGAATCATCAAGCAGATACTCATCGGAGTTGAATTCTACGTTTAATAAAGTAACGTCGGTACATTTATTAGGCTGCAATCATAAGCACATTGGCGTTGAATTTAAAGCACTGTTCAATTAAATAAAGTCGAGTATATCCCTGCAATTTCTCATGGTTTATGACCGAATTAGCACGAAGTGTTTAAATCCTAGACCAGAATTGCTCATTTAAATGAGTGAGATTTACATACATTTTCG
>NZ_WXWS01000028.1:0-10463 GCF_009904715.1 Vibrio sp. V42_P2S4T144
TGCCACATCTGGCCAGTGTAGTTGTGATGGTAAGAAGTCGACGAAGTAAATATCACCCGATAAAAACTGATGACCAATTAAGCTCTCTAACCCTTTAATTAACGGAGTCAGGTTTAACGCCACTAAGACACCGATAACACTGCCGACGAGACTACCAAATACACCAGAGAATACACCTTGCCAAACAAAGATCCGTTTGATTAGGCTATCTTTTGCTCCCATTGTTCGCAAAATTGCAATTTCCGCCGCTCGGTCTTTCACTGCCATCATCAACGTAGACACAATATTAAAACATGCCACGCCAATCACCAGTACCATCACCAAGTACATAATGGTGCGCACGAGCTGAATATCGCGATACAAAAAACCAAACTTTTGCTGCCAGCTTTTCAAATACACGTAAACATCAACCATGCTACCAACCTCGCGAACAATAGAAGGCGCATTGAGAACATCGTCAGTTTTTAGTGAAATGCCTGTGACCCCTCCCCCTAACCTCGCGTATTGCTGCGCATCAGCTAATGGTACTAACGCTAGAGAGTGGTCGATTTGGCCATTCAACGTTAAGAACCCTGACACCTTCACGCGCACACGCTTAGGAGCCTGCACTTTATTTGCGCCGCCTGTTTGCGGAATCATTAACGTAACGTAATCCCCCACGGCGACATTTAGCTCGTTTGCTACACCTCGGCCTAAGATCACTTGCTGCTGACCGGCATAAAAGTTTTGCCAAGCTTCTTGGTCAATAAAATTCGACAAGCTCGACACCGCTTGCTCGAAAGTAGGCTCTACGCCACGAACTTCTATCGCTTTTAGCTTACTGCCTTTTTCTGCCAAACCCGTAAAACGAACGTACGGTGCTGCCGCGACAACATGTTCATGTTTTAGAGCTTGATTCATCGTTTTGGTGTAGTCATGAAGTGGTCCATTAACACCTTCTAACTCGCCGTGTGGGATCACAGACAACACACGCGATTGCAGCTCGCGCTCAAAGCCATTCATTGCAGACAAACCGATAATGATCACAGCAACGCCAACCGCTATACCAATGGTCGAAGAAAGCGATATGAAAGACACCATCTTGTTGCGCTTTTTCGCTCGACTGAAGCGACCACCAATCATCAAAGCTAAAGAGGTAAACAAAACTAGCCCTCCGCAGATGCTGTATCAGTCACAAAACGATCTACGAGCAAACCATCTTGCATGTGCATTTGACGATCCATTTTTGCTGCCAGCTCTTTGTCATGCGTGACAACCAAAAATGCAATGTTTGACTCTTTATTGAGCTCGCGCATCAAATCATAGATAGACAGTGCCGTATTGTGATCTAAGTTCCCCGTAGGTTCATCAGCCAAGACCAGATCAGGTTTATTCACCAATGCACGCGCAATCGCAACACGCTGACGCTCACCGCCCGATAACTCGGAGGGTCTATGTTGCATCCGATGACTCAAACCAACTTTATCTAACAGCGCTTTAGCCGCCTGTTTTGCATCCGCTACTTTAGCACCGCCAATCATCAGTGGCATCGCCACATTTTCAAGCGCAGTAAAGTCAGCCAATAAGTGATGAAACTGGTATACAAAACCAAGGTGCTTGTTGCGTAATGCCGCCTGTTTGTTCGAGCTCAAAGCTGATAGGTTTTGCCCTAGAAAATCAACTTCACCATGAGTTGCGTCATCTAACGCACCTAAAATATGCAATAAGGTACTTTTTCCCGAACCAGAAGAGCCAACAATAGAAACCAACTCCCCTTTGTCGATATCGAAACTTACGCCTTTCAACACTTCCGTATCTAACGAACCCTCTCGGTAGACTTTACGAATATCACGACATTCTAATAGCTTATTCATAGCGAAGTGCCTCAGCAGGTTTAACAGAAGATGCTCGATAAGAAGGATAAAGCGTAGCAGCAAGGCTAAGAGCAATCGCCAACACCACCACTAAAAGAATTTGCATTGAATCAATCAAGATGGGTAGATGACCACCAAAGCTGAATAGCGCCACACCAGCAGATTCAAGAATCGCATTTAGATTAAGTGACAAGATCACGCCCGCAGCGCCACCAACAATCGCGCCAATTACACCACTGCTTGCACCTTGCACCATGAAAATGGTCATCACTTGAGATTGAGTCATGCCTTGAGTTTTCAATATTGCGACTTCTGATTGTTTCTCCATTACCACCATGATCAAAGCGGAGATAATATTGAATGCAGCGACACCCACAATTAGACCTAGCATAAGTCCCATCATGTTCTTTTCCATTTTCACCGCTTGGAAAAGCTCACCACGCTGTTCGCGCCAATCACTCCATTCCCATCCATCAGGCATGGGTTGGTCAGCAAAATCCGTCACCATAAATGGGTCAGAGAAAAAGACACGCCAACCAGAAACCGTGTCTTTAGGGAAACGCATCAGCTTAGATGCATCCGTCATGTTCACAATCATTAATTGACCATCAACGTCCGATCCCGTATTGAAAATGCCTGAGACAGTGAAGTTTCGCTGGCTAGGAATACGACCAAGTGGGGTAAACTGCGTCGCGTTGGTCACCATCAAGCGTACTTTATCCCCGATTGAGACCTTTAGTGAACGTGCCAAACTGTGACCCAAAAGTACATTGTAGTCACCTGCTTGAAGTGACGATAATCGTCCGGCAATCAAATGGTTGCTAATCGGATCGCCTTTCTTAGGTTCAATACCGATGAGGTAACCAGCCGTCAGCTGTGCAGAACTCTGAATAACAGCCTCTCCTCTAACGATAGGCTCCGGCTGGGATTCACTCGACATCGCTTGAACAAATGGAGGAGCAGACTCGGTCATAGGCGTTTTTCCATCGTGTTGCGAAACCACGGCATGAGGTAGCACACCTAAAATGCGTTCTTTTAACTGCGATTCAAACCCGTTCATCACAGAAAGAACCGTCACCAACGCCATTACACCGATCGTAATACCCGCCGTCGACATATAAGAAACAAATCGGCTGAACCTATCTCCAGAGCGTCCCCGAAGATACCTTAAGCCAATAAACAATGAGATAGGATGATACATATAAGACAAACCAACTGGTTGTTTTGATATAAAGCTTTAGCGGATTATCTTACCTTACTCTTCTCATTAAGAAGACAAGAGAATCGCTAAATTTGTCAACGACATGCAATAAGTCTGTATTTAGGGCAAAAAGTTCAAGGACAAATCGGCTAAACTTGATAACTTCATTCAGTTAGCGATAATCAGTGCCCTATTTCTCTTTGTTTGTTGAGTGAACAGGGAGCGCTCACTGGCAAAAGGATCGACTATATGACAGAGCAAGAATACTTTACCGTCCATCATAACCTCACCATCAACGTCGAAACGTTAAGTGAGGACTTTGCTTTGCCAGATGAAGAAACGTTTGTCTCCGAAATTCCAGCACCATTTATTGTCGCCAGTGAATTTAGTCACTTAGATATGTTGGCAGACAACGCGCGTCTAGAGCTGAAAAACAAAGAGTTAAAGCATGTGATCAACTTGCTTGATACGCAAAACGCGAAACTTAACCTCTTGTTGAGCTTTATGCTTTCACAACAAGATGACGCCTCCATTCGCTATCAAACGACGCAGTTTGGTGCTAGTCAACTCAGTTTCCGCTCAGATACAGCGTTAACTACTCAACAACTCGTTCGTGTTAAACTGTTCCTCGATCACCCTGCTGCGGCGATTTACTGTTACGCTCAAGTAGAAGAATGTGATGCTTCAGAGCAAGATTTCATTATCACGCTTAGATACAAGATGCTCCGAGAATCTGATCAAGATTTACTGATAAAGGCGGCACTGTATCAACAACAAAAACTTTTACGTCAGCGCTCGATGGAGCGAGATAAAAAATAATTCCTATGACAAAAGCAACGATTCTTTCCGTCACCAACCCTTCAGAGCGTGGCGACAAAAAACAGCTAGGTAATTTGCCGGGCGCAGCTCTACCTCTAGCCATTGCAGAGCTAGCCAAGCAGCATTCGAGTCACTCGCTACTCGTTGTGCCTGACCCGCAAATTGCTTTAAAGCTTCAGGCAGAGATTGAGCAATTCACCGACCAAACGGTAAGCCTGTTCCCCGACTGGGAAACGCTGCCTTACGATAACTTTTCTCCGCATCAAGAAATCATCTCTGAACGTATCGCACGCCTATACCAACTGCCAAGTCAACGTGATGGCATAACCATCGTCCCGGTCAGTACAGTATTGCAACGCCAATCGCCACGTGATTTTCTGTTGCAACACACTTTAATGGTAAAAACTGGTGATCTACTCTCGTTAGAGAAGTTACGTGTACAACTTGAAAATTCAGGCTACCGCCATGTAGATCAAGTATTTGGGCCAGGTGAATATGCAAGTCGTGGGTCTATTCTTGATCTCTTTCCTATGGGCAGCAATGACCCGTACCGCATCGACTTCTTTGATGATGAAATAGATACCATTCGCACGTTTGATCCAGAGAACCAACGCTCTATCGACGATATTCAGCAAATCCAATTGCTGCCTGCACATGAGTTCCCAACCACTAAAGAAGCGATTGAAGATTTCCGTACACGTTGGCGCACCCAGTTCGACGCACGCCGCGAGCCTGAATCAATCTACATGCAAGTGACCAAAGGCACGTGGCCCGCTGGTATTGAGTATTGGCAGCCGCTGTTTTTTGACCATACCGAGACTTTATTTGAATATTTGCCAGAAGACTCTCAAGTCATCACATATGGTGATATCGAATCTGCGGTCGATACTTTCTTAACCGATGTCGAATATCGATACGACCAGAAAAAAGTTGATCCGCTGCGTCCTCTTTTGACTCCTGAACAGCTTTGGTTGAAAAAAGACGAACTTTTCAGTCAACTAAAACAGCTCCCTATCGCTCAATTGAGCCTAGATAAAGTGGTTAAGCGTGCCGGTCGTCAAAACCTACCAGTACAATCGTTAGCCGAGCTTGGCGTTCAACAACAAAATAAAGAGCCGCTCTCGCGCCTTCGTCAGTTTAGTGAGCAATTCAGCGGCAAAATCGTTTTCTCGGTAGAGTCAGAAGGTCGTCGTGAAGCACTAACGGAGCTGTTGCAAGGCATCAAAGTTCGTCCAGTCGTACATGGCTCACTTTACCAAGCTCTAGACTCGGGTGATCGATTCAGCTTGGTCTTAGGCGCAGCAGAGCATGGTTTCATTCACGAAGAGCTGAACTTCGCTCTGATCTGTGAAAGTGATTTACTCGGTGACCGTGTTATCCAGCGACGCCGAAAAGATAAAAAAGCCGTCAACAGTGACACCGTTATTCGCCACCTTGCGGAGTTAAAACCCGGTCAACCTGTGGTTCATATTGATCACGGTATTGGTCGCTACATCGGTTTACAAACACTTGAAGCCGGTGGCATGAAAACGGAATACGTCACCCTTGAGTATCAAAACGATGCCAAGCTCTACGTGCCAGTTTCATCACTGAATCTTATCAGCCGTTATTCTGGCGGCGCTGAAGAGAGTGCGCCACTGCATAAATTAGGTGGTGAAGCGTGGGCAAAAGCACGTCGTAAAGCGGCAGAAAAAGTGCGTGATGTCGCAGCAGAATTGCTGGATGTGTATGCTAAACGAGAATTAAAACCTGGCTTCAAATTTGAGCTAGATCGTGGGCAATACGCAACATTTAAAGCAACATTCCCGTTTGAAGAAACAGATGACCAAGCGATGGCCATCAATGCCGTATTGTCAGACATGTGTCAGGCAAAAGCGATGGATCGCTTAGTGTGTGGTGACGTGGGCTTTGGTAAAACGGAAGTCGCTATGCGCGCAGCATTTGTCGCAACGGATAACAGTAAACAGGTCGCCGTACTCGTACCAACAACCTTGCTTGCTCAGCAGCATTTCGAAAACTTCCGTGACCGTTTTGCCAACTTACCAATCCGAGTTGAAGTACTGTCTCGTTTTAAATCTGCCAAAGAACAAAAAGTCATTCTGCAAGACGTTGCCGATGGTAAAGTCGATATTGTCGTTGGTACGCATAAGCTGCTTTCGAGCGACATTAAATTCAAAGATTTAGGTTTGTTGATCGTTGATGAGGAACACCGCTTCGGGGTTCGTCAAAAAGAAAAAGTCAAAGCAATGCGTGCGGATGTGGACATTCTTACCCTCACCGCAACACCAATTCCACGCACACTGAATATGGCAATGAGTGGCATGCGAGACCTGTCGATCATCGCGACACCTCCTGCACGCCGTTTAGCCATTAAAACCTTTGTTCGACAAAAAGAAGAGCCAGTGGTCCGTGAAGCGGTACTGCGTGAAATTATGCGTGGTGGTCAGGTTTACTTCCTGCACAATCAGGTTGAAACCATTGAAAAAACGGCAGAAGACTTACAGAAACTCATCCCAGAGGCACGCATTACCGTGGCTCATGGTCAAATGCGCGAGCGCGAACTTGAGCGAATCATGAATGACTTCTACCATCAGCGCTTTAATGTGTTGGTGTGTACAACCATCATCGAAACCGGTATCGACGTACCAACGGCAAATACCATAATCATGGATCGTGCGGACAATCTTGGCTTGGCGCAGTTGCATCAATTGCGTGGCCGTGTTGGACGTTCGCACCATCAGGCCTATGCTTACTTATTAACGCCACATCCAAAAGCCATGACCAAAGATGCCATCAAGCGTCTTGATGCGATTGCTTCACTGGAAGACTTAGGTGCTGGCTTTACGTTAGCAACCCACGATTTAGAAATCCGTGGTGCTGGTGAGCTGCTTGGTGATGAGCAAAGTGGGCAAATTCAATCCGTTGGTTTTACACTTTATATGGAAATGCTGGAACAAGCAGTGCAAGCATTAAAAGAAGGCAAGGAGCCATCTTTGGATGAGCTGCTTCGTGAGCAAACTGAAGTGGAAATGCGAATCCCAGCGCTCTTACCAGATGATTACATTCCGGATGTAAACACACGACTGTCGATGTACAAACGCATTGCGAGTGTCACAAGCAGTGATGAACTATCAGAGCTAAAAGTGGAACTGATTGATCGCTTTGGTCTGCTTCCAGACGCAACAAAGAACTTACTTGCCGTCTCAGAATTGAAAATTTCGGCTGGTAGTTTAAAAGCGAAAAAGATAGAAGCCCATGATAAAGGTGGATTTATCGAGTTTTACCCTGATGCTGACATAAATCCAGCGTATTTAGTTAAACTGCTGCAATCACAGCCGCAAAAATTTGCAATGGAAGGTCCAACTAAGTTCAAGTTTAGCGTACCATTGGTGGACCGACGTAAACGCATTCAGTTTGTTCAAGACTTACTGAATGATTTTAAACAGAATTTATTACCAACGAGCTAATAGTCGAATGAGAATACTGATCCCGTTATTGCTTCTATGTGTCTCAATGCCCTCTTGGGCACAGCGCCAATTTGATATTGAAGTGATCATTTTCAAGCGAGCAGTCGACGCTGAAAGCACAACAGAATCTTGGCCGAATCAACTGCCAAAAATCGATATGGAAAATGTCGGTAGCCTAGAGAGTGAATCCTACCGCCGCTCTAAAGGCGTGACACTTTTGCCAAGTTCTTCTTTCCGTCTCAACGCGCAAGAAGCGGCACTAAATAATCATGCCGGCTTTAAAGTGCTTAAACACGTAGCCTGGCGTCAAGGTGACCGAGGTAAATCTAGCGCCCCAATTTTCCGCATCGTTGGCGGGCGAGATTTCTCTGATTCTTATCAAGCAGATGGCCGCCCAATCAATGGCAATCAAACATTTTCCAGCGACGGTTACAGTGAAGAGACGGTCAATGGCCCTTTATATGAACTAGATGGTCGATTCCAAATATACGTACAGCATTACCTCTTCGCCGAAACAACACTAGATCTGCGCGAACCAAGTGTTAGAGAGGTGCGTTTTGAACCAACCTCAACAGAGCAATTGGCGGATGACTTAGGTGAAGTAGATGGTAACGTCCAAGTCGGTAACTTGGCAGAAATATCGCCGACAGTAACCGAAGAGAAATTCCTGAAGAGTTATCGAATGGATCAAAAACGTCGTATGCGTAGCAGCGAGA
Source organism: Vibrio sp. V42_P2S4T144 (assembly GCF_009904715.1). NCBI lineage: Bacteria > Pseudomonadati > Pseudomonadota > Gammaproteobacteria > Vibrionales > Vibrionaceae > Vibrio > Vibrio sp. V42_P2S4T144. The sequence goes on from NZ_WXWS01000028.1 coordinate 8,057, forward strand.
CTCATTACCTAGATAACCCGTTGATGGGTATGATCATTCAAGTTCGTCGGGTTCGATAAGCACGAGCAGTTCGACAAAGCGCAGCAAAGCTGCGCTTTGTTTTTATCTGCTATACCTCAGTTATTCCTAACCAACGCAGAGCGAGGAAAATAGCTGCGTTCAAGTATAAATAGACAGCTTTCAATTTACTTACACTCAACATGGAAGTCGTATTAGTTCATGAGTCCAGACTTTGAAATCATTGCGCCCCGCTTAGCGCTCAAGCTCATCCCTGCTGAAGAAGCACATTCACTACAACGATTACTTGCAGAATCCCCTTCGCTGCACCAATGGCTTGACTGGTGTGATAAAAACGTCACATTGAAAACCGCGCAGGACTTTCTGTTGGCAACCCGTCTTAACTGGGTCAAAACTGAGGCTTTTGGTTTCGGTATCTATGAGCGGCAAAGTAACACTTTGGTTGGAATGGCAGCGGTTAATGAGTTATATCATACGTTTAATATGGCGAGTATTGGTTACTGGGTTGCCGACCGCTATCAACGGCAAGGCTATGCCCAAGAAGCCGTTAAAGCCTTAGCAGAATTCTGCTTCGCAAAGCTAAGTTTAACTCGACTAGAGATTGTTTGTGACCCCGACAACGAAGCTAGCCAAGCCTTAATTGAGTCCGTCGGTGCACAAAAAGAAGCCATCGCCAGAAACCGGTTTATTTTTCATGGTAAGCCTAAAGATGGCGTTGTGTACTCACTTTTACCGACAGATCTAACATAAACAAAAAGCCACCGACTTGCGGTGGCTTCTGCATTTTTTAAGATACAACACATCCACACAGAGTGGATTTAAAACCTTAGTGCAGCTTAAGGTTTGGACGCAGCACGCGATTAATGCGGCCGACGAGCATCATCAGACCGGTTTTGAATACACCGTGCAACGCCATTAGGTGCATGCGATACAATGAGATGTAAACGACACGAGCAATACGGCCTTCTACCATCATCGACCCTTTAGTTAGGTTCCCCATCAGACTACCAACGGTTGAGAAGCGACTTAGAGACACTAATGAACCGTGATCTTTATATACGTAGTCTTTCAACTCGCGCCCGTTGATCTTCGCGACGATGTTACTAAATGCCTGGCTTGCCATTTGGTGTGCAGCTTGAGCGCGTGGCGGCACGAACGAACCGTCAGACTGGGTGCATTGTGCTAAGTCACCAATAACAAAGATGTCATCATCTCGTGTTGTCTGTAGTGTGTTTTTCACTACAAGCTGATTGATACGGTTCGTTTCTAAGCCAGCGATATCTTTAATAAAGTCTGGAGCTTTGATACCCGCAGCCCAAACCATGATTTGAGCTGGGATCTTCTCACCATCTTTTGTAGTAAGGCCATCTTTTTCAGCTTTAGTCACCATAGTGGCGGTGCGCACGTTTACGCCCAACTTCACCAACTCTTGATGAGCAGCAGAAGAAATACGTGGAGGTAACGCTGGTAAAATACGCTCACCTGCTTCAATCAGATTGACGTTCAACTTGCTAGAATCAAGATCACCGAAGCCATAAGTGCGCAGCTCTTTAACAGCATTATGTAACTCAGCTGATAGTTCAACGCCAGTTGCACCAGCACCAACAATAGCAATATCGACCGTACCGTTACCGTTTTTCGCGTGCAGCTTTAGGAACTCGTTGTTCATTTCTGTACGGAAACGGTGTGCTTGCTCAGGGCTGTCTAGGAAAATACAGTTTTCACGAACGCCAGGCGTGTTGAAGTCGTTTGATGTCGAGCCAATTGCCATCACTAGAATGTCGTATTCTAGCTCACGGCTTGGCATAAGAAGTTCACCGTGTTCGTCTTTAAGCTCACTTAAGATGATCACTTTACGTTCACGGTCGATGTCTTGAAGACTACCCATTTGGAAGTCGAAGCTGTGGTTTTTTGCATGAGCTCGATAGCTCAGTGCATCTACTCCTTCGTCCAAAGAACCTGTAGCAACCTCATGCAATAATGGCTTCCACAAGTGGCTCGCTTTTCGATCGACTAGCGTAATTTGCGCACGGTTTTTGCGACCTAGAGTTCGACCAAGCTTAGTTGCCAACTCAAGACCACCTGCACCGCCGCCTACAACGATAATGCGTGTCACAATGATTTTCCTCTACAAAAATGAATATATGGGGTTCAGCTCGATGCATGACTCACAAACATTTGTGGCATCCATCCAACCGATGAATTCTTGGTTCTTAGAGGTGTCTCAATTACTTGGATTAAAAAACTACCACCCACTTTGATTCTTTATCTATCAATGACTTGTCAGGGTTTGGCATGTTTATCTGGCACGCATACGACGCCAGAATTTTTTGGGCAAGTTTATTACTCGCTCTCAATTTTTTTTGATATTTATCAAATTATTTTAGTC
>NZ_WXWS01000634.1:0-10429 GCF_009904715.1 Vibrio sp. V42_P2S4T144
TTGCAGTACGGCAAGCCAGAATACAATATTTCTGAAGACGTAATTAAAGCTCTAAAATAAGAAGTTATGAAGACATTAACATTAGCGAATTGGCGACAATTACCGGGGGTGAGCTGTTTGGTGACGAGTCTCTCGTTGTAAGCCGTGTTGCTCCAATGGATAAAGCACAAGAAGGTGACGTAACCTTCTTGTCTAACCCAAAATACGCAAAACACCTTTCTGAGTGCCAAGCTACCGTTGTTATGGTAAAGGCTGAGCATAAAGATCAATGCGTTGGAAATGCGTTAGTGGTTTCAGACCCTTATGTCGCATTTGCTCGTGTGGTTCAAGCGATGGATACCACACCAAAGCCGGCAAGCGATATTGCACCAAGTGCTGTGATTGCCGCTGACGTTAAGATGGGTGAGAACGTTACAATCGGCGCTAACGCTGTGATTGAAACGGGCGTAGAACTCGGCGATAACGTAAGCGTTGGAGCTGGTTGTTTTATCGGTAAGAACGCCAAGCTAGGGAATAACACCAAGCTTTGGGCTAATGTCACTATCTACCATGAAGTGTCATTGGGTGATGACTGTCTCGTTCAATCGGGTACCGTCATTGGCTCTGATGGCTTCGGTTATGCGAATGACAAAGGCGAGTGGATCAAAATTCCTCAGCTTGGTTCAGTGCGTATCGGTAACCGCGTTGAGATTGGTGCTTGTACTACGATTGACCGCGGTGCACTCGAAGATACTATCATTGAAGACAATGTCATTCTGGATAACCAACTTCAAATCGCGCACAACGTGCAGATCGGATATGGTACCGTGATGCCTGGTGGTACTATTGTCGCGGGCAGTACAAAAATTGGTAAGTACTGCCAGATTGGCGGCGCGTCTGTTCTGAATGGCCATATCACTATCGCAGATGGTGTGGCTATTACAGGTATGGGCATGGTAATGCGCAGTATCGAAGAAAAAGGCCTTTACTCATCAGGTATCCCACTACAAACGAACAGAGAGTGGCGTAAGACCGCGACTCGAGTTCACCGTATTGATGAGATGAATAAGCGCCTAAAAGCGGTTGAAAAACAGCTGGAACAGAAAGAAGAAATTTAGAACAAGTTATCTTTCGCTCTGTATTTAACACGAAGGCTAACAAGCTCTAGTTCCATATTCTGTAAGAAGACTCGCGAAATGCGGGTCTTTTTCTTCTATAATGACGCGCTCTAAGTAGATTTAACTCCAAGATGGTGCGTATTTTGCTAGTATATTGCAAAGCGATTCGGCTTTACGACCTGTTGCCACGTTTGCCATCTTGGCGGCAAAAAATTGATATAGGAAGACGACTTTGACTACTGAAAAGAAAACGATGAACATCTCTGAAATTCAAGAGCTACTACCTCATCGCTACCCATTCTTATTGATCGACCGAGTGATAGACTTCCAAGAAGAGAAGTACCTTCACGCGATTAAAAACGTGTCGGTTAACGAACCTCAGTTCACAGGTCACTTTCCTCAACTACCAGTATTCCCAGGTGTTTTGATTTTAGAAGCAATGGCTCAGGCAACAGGCTTACTTGCATTTAAATCATTTGGTGCACCAACAGAAAATGAACTGTACTACTTTGCAAGCGTAGACGGCGCGAAATTCCGTAAACCAGTGGTTCCGGGCGACCAATTGGTTATTGAGGTAGAATTTCTGAAAGAACGTCGCGGCATTGCTGCATTTAGCGGTGTAGCAAAAGTTGACGGTGAAGTGGTATGTTCTGCAGAACTGAAGTGTGCTCGTCGAGAGTTTTAATATGATTCATGAAACCGCTAAAATCCACCCGGCAGCGGTGGTAGAAGAGGGCGCCAAAATTGGTGCTAACGTAACAGTAGGTCCTTTTACGTACATCACCTCTACGGTTGAAATTGGTGAAGGCACAGAAGTGATGTCTCACGTTGTGATCAAAGGTCACACAACTATTGGCAAAGATAACCGTATTTTCCCACATGCTGTCATTGGTGAAGAAAACCAAGACAAAAAATACGGTGGTGAAGACACAACTGTGGTTATCGGTGACCGTAACGTCATTCGTGAAGCGGTCCAAGTTCACCGCGGCACAGTGCAAGACAAAGCAACCACGATCATTGGTGATGACAACTTATTGTGTGTGAATGCACACGTTGCGCATGATGTTGTTATTGGTAACCACACTCATATCGGTAATAACTCGATTCTTGGTGGTCACGTTACTGTTGATGACTATGCCGGTGTGATGGCACTGTCTGCGATTCATCCGTTTTGTACAGTGGGCGCTTACGCATACATTGGCGGCTGTTCAGCTGTGGTGCAAGATGTCCCAGCTTATGTACTCGCGCAAGGTAACCACGCTACTCCATTCGGCTTGAACCTTGTTGGCTTGAAGCGTAATGGCTTTGAGAAACCAGAGATTCGTGCGCTACAAAAAGCGTATAAAGAAATCTACCGTTCAGGTAAGACGCTAGAAGAAGTGAAGCCTATTCTGGCTGAAATGGCTCAAGAGTGGCCGGCTGTGAAGCGTTTCTCAGATATTCTGGAAACGACGGAACGTGGCATTATTCGTTAATTGGCGAATGAACCAATAAATAAAAAGATCGTGACCAAATTTGAGGTTACGATCTTTTTGTGTTTTATGGATAAGGCAAACCGTTATCCATAGCGCACAGGAAAAATAGCGAAGTAGATATGGAAAGACCATTACGTATTGGCATCATTGCCGGAGAATTGTCTGGCGATACGCTAGGTGAAGGCTTTATCAAAGCAGTAAAGCAACAATATCCAGACGCAGAGTTCGTAGGCATTGGTGGTCCGAAAATGATAGCCCAAGGTTGCGAGTCTCTGTTTGATATGGAAGAGCTTGCGGTGATGGGATTAGTCGAGGTTTTAGGCCGCTTACCGAGACTTCTTAAAGTGAAAGCTGAGCTCGTTCAGTATTTTACTCAGAATCCGCCTGATGTTTTCATCGGGATCGATGCTCCTGACTTCAACTTACGCCTGGAGCTTGACCTCAAGCAAGCGGGCATTAAAACCGTTCATTACGTGAGTCCGTCTGTTTGGGCTTGGCGTCAGAAGCGCATCTTTAAAATAGAAGCGGCAACGAACTTGGTGCTAGCATTTCTTCCGTTTGAGAAAGCGTTCTACGACAAATTTAATGTACCTTGCGAGTTCATTGGTCATACCTTGGCTGATGCCATCCCACTAGAATCAGAACAAGCGCCTGCACGTGAGTTGCTTGGTTTAGAACAAGATAAAAAGTGGCTTGCTGTCCTGCCAGGCAGTCGTGGTAGCGAGTTAAAAATGCTCTCAGAGCCATTTATTGAAACCTGCAAGTTACTCCATAAAAAATTTCCAGAACTGGGGTTTGTTGTCGCGCTTGTTAATCAAAAACGCCGTGAGCAGTTTGAACAAGCATGGAAAGAGCTAGCGCCAGAGTTGGACTTCAAGTTAGTTGATGACACCGCACGCAACGTCATCACCGCATCCGATGCCGTGATGTTGGCCTCCGGTACCGTAGCGTTGGAGTGTATGCTTCTCAAGCGTCCAATGGTGGTGGGTTATCGTGTGAATGCATTTACTGCTTTCTTAGCTAAACGTCTATTGAAAACGAAGTATGTGTCATTGCCGAATATCTTGGCGGATGATGAGCTCGTCAAAGAATATCTACAAGATGAGTGCACACCAGACAATTTGTTTACTGAGGTTTCTCGCTTATTGGAAAGCGACAATAAACCGATGTTAGATAAATTTACGGAAATGCATCATTGGATTCGTAAAGATGCGGACCAACAAGCCGCAAACGCAGTTCTAAAACTGATTGAGAAATAGAGATTTATCATGGCTGTTAAACCAAAAGCGACCAAAACCAAAGTTGAACTCCCTCCGTTTGAATATCCGCAAGGTTATCAGCTTGTGGCCGGAGTCGACGAGGTCGGACGTGGCCCTTTGGTGGGAGACGTCGTCACCGCTGCGGTTATCCTTGATCCTCACAATCCTATTGAAGGGTTGAACGATTCGAAAAAATTGACCGAAAAGAAACGCATGGCGTTGCTTCCTGAAATCAAAGAAAAAGCATTGGCGTGGGCGGTCGGGCGTTGTTCTCCTGAAGAAATTGATCAACTGAATATTTTACAGGCGACTATGGTTGCGATGCAGCGTGCAGTGGCGGGGTTACAGGTTCAACCTGATTTGGTGTTGATTGATGGTAACCGTTGTCCGGAGCTGCCAATGGATGCTCAAGCTGTAGTAAAAGGCGATCTACGTGTTGCCGAAATCAGTGCGGCTTCCATTATTGCCAAAGTCGTGCGTGACCAAGAGATGGAAGAGTTGGATAAACTTCATCCACAATTTGGCTTCGCGAAGCACAAAGGTTACCCAACTAAAGTGCACTTTGAAGCGATTGAGCAACACGGAGTGATCAGTGAACACCGCAAGAGTTTCAAGCCAGTAAAAAAAGCGTTAGGCATAGAATAATCAAACGATCTAATTGGTGTTATAAACCCAACCTCTTTAGGTTAGAATCCCCAACAAAATAGAGTTACACGGTACCTGTTAATGTCAGATCCCAAATTCATCCACCTGCGTGTTCATAGTGACTTCTCGATGGTGGATGGCCTCAACAAAGTTCCGCCAATTGTAAAGAAAGTTGCTGAGCTCGGTATGCCCGCAATGGCGTTGACCGACTTTACCAACCTATGTGGTTTGGTGAAGTTTTACGGTACGGCGCATGGCAGTGGTGTTAAACCGATCATTGGTGCTGACTTTAAAATGCAGTCGGACGAGTTTGGTGAAGAGCTGACACAAGTGACTTTGCTTGCGGCGGATAATGTAGGTTATAAGAACCTGACGTTATTGATATCAAAAGCGTACTTACGTGGACATGTCCAACACCACCCAGTGATTGACAAAGCCTGGTTGGCTGAAATGTCTGAAGGCCTGATTGTATTATCCGGCGGTAAAAGCGGGGAAATTGGTCGCGGCCTTTTGAAAGGCAACCGTCAAATAGTGCAAGGGTGTGTTGATTTCTATAAACAGCATTTTCCAGATCGCTTTTATCTTGAGCTACTTCGTACCGGTCGTCCAGATGAAGAAACTTATCTTCACTTTGCGGTTGAATTGGCAGAGCAGCAAGACTTGCCAGTAGTGGCGACCAATGAAGTTGTATTCCTGAGTCCAGACCTATTTGATGCTCATGAAATACGCGTAGCGATTCACGATGGTTACACATTAGAAGATCCGCGCAGGCCAAAAAACTACAGTCCGCAGCAATATCTTCGTACAGAAGAAGAAATGTGCGAGCTGTTTGCTGATATTCCTGAAGCGTTAGAAAACAGTGTCGAGATAGCGAAGCGTTGTAACGTGACTGTGCGCTTAGGGGAGTACTTCCTACCAGCCTTCCCAACCGAAGGGATGAAAGAGACTGAGTTCCTAGTCATGAAATCCCGAGAGGGGTTGGAAGAGCGTTTAGAGTTCCTATTTCCAGATGAGGAAGAGAGAAAACGTCGCCGCCCTGAATATGATGAACGTCTTCAGATAGAGCTAGATGTTATCAACCAAATGGGATTTCCTGGTTACTTCTTGATCGTAATGGAGTTCATCCAGTGGTCAAAAGATAATGGAATTCCTGTCGGTCCTGGACGTGGTTCCGGTGCTGGTTCTTTGGTGGCTTACGCACTAAAAATCACCGATCTGGATCCACTAGAATACGACTTGCTGTTCGAACGTTTCTTGAACCCAGAACGTGTTTCGATGCCCGATTTCGACGTCGATTTCTGTATGGATAAACGTGACCAGGTTATTGACCACGTTGCGGAAATGTACGGTCGTGACGCGGTGTCTCAGATCATCACGTTTGGTACCATGGCGGCAAAAGCGGTAATCCGTGACGTTGGCCGCGTATTGGGCCACCCATTTGGTTTTGTTGATCGTATTTCAAAGCTGATCCCGCCCGATCCAGGTATGACGCTAGATAAAGCGTTTAAAGCTGAACCTGCACTACCTGAATTGTATGAGGCCGATGAGGAAGTTAAAGAACTCATCGACATGTGTCATATTTTGGAAGGCTGTACGCGAAACGCCGGTAAACACGCTGGTGGTGTTGTAATTTCACCTACAACAATTACCGATTTTGCGCCAATTTATGCAGACGCTGAAGGTCACTTTCCGGTTACTCAATTTGATAAAAACGATGTTGAGACCGCTGGCCTAGTTAAGTTTGACTTCTTAGGTTTACGTACCTTAACCATTATTGACTGGGCGTTAGGGCTGATTAACCCACGCCTAGAGCGAGAAGGGAAAGAACCGGTTCAAATTGAATCCATACCGTTAGAAGACCCTGCCTCTTTCCGTTTGTTGCAAAACTCTGAAACGACAGCAGTATTCCAGCTTGAATCTCGAGGCATGAAAGAGCTGATCAAACGACTTCAGCCAGACTGTTTCGAAGACATTATCGCATTGGTAGCACTCTTCCGTCCGGGTCCTTTGCAATCGGGCATGGTAGATAACTTTATCGACCGTAAACATGGTCGAGAAGCGATCTCTTATCCAGATGAAAAGTGGCAACACGAGTCGCTAAAAGAGACGCTTGATCCAACCTACGGCATCATCCTGTACCAAGAACAGGTAATGCAGATTGCGCAGATCTTAGCGGGTTATACGCTAGGTGGTGCGGACATGCTTCGTCGTGCAATGGGTAAGAAAAAGCCAGAAGAGATGGCAAAACAACGTGCTATCTTTGAAGAAGGTGCGATAAAGAACGGTATCGATGGCGAGTTGGCGATGAAAATCTTCGACTTGGTAGAGAAGTTCGCCGGTTATGGTTTTAACAAATCGCACTCTGCTGCTTATGCATTGGTTTCTTATCAAACTCTTTGGCTGAAAACACATTATCCTGCCGAATTTATGGCTGCGGTAATGACAGCCGATATGGATAACACGGAAAAAGTCGTTGGCTTGGTCGATGAGTGTTTCCGTATGAAGCTTACCGTGCTGCCACCAGACATCAACTCTGGCCTATATCGCTTTAATGTTGATGAAAATGGCGCAATTGTTTACGGTATTGGTGCGATAAAAGGGGTTGGTGAGGGCCCTATCGATGCGATTCTTGAGGCGAGAAATAAAGGTGGTCACTTTAAAGACCTATTTGATTTCTGTGCTCGAGTTGATCTAAAACGTGTCAATAAACGAGTGATAGAGAAGCTGATTTACGCGGGCGCGTTGGATCGACTAGGCCCACACCGCGCGGCTATGATGGCGTCACTCAATGATGCGGTAAAAGCAGCAAGTCAACATCACCAAGCTGAGGCGTTTGGTCAAACGGATATGTTTGGTGTGCTAACGGATGCACCTGAAGAAGTAGAGCATAAGTATACGCAGGTTCCGCCTTGGCCAGAAAAAGTGTGGTTAGAGGGCGAGCGTGATACCCTAGGTCTATATTTGACAGGGCACCCAATTAACGCCTACGTAAAGGAACTAAACAAATACACCAGTTGTCGACTAAAAGACGCAACGCCCACTCGCCGCGATCAATCTGTCACGGTAGCCGGCCTGGTTATTGCCGCTCGTGTAATGACGACCAAGCGTGGTACACGAATTGGTATTATGACACTGGATGACCGAAGTGGCCGCATGGAAGTGATGTTGTTCTCTGATGCGCTGGATCGATACGCTGAACTTCTCGAAAAAGACAGAATTTTGGTCGTTTCTGGACAGGTCAGCTTTGATGACTTCAACGGTGGCCTTAAAATGTCGGCGCGTGAAGTTATGGATCTCGGCAGTGCGCGCGAGAAATACGCTCGTGGTTTGTCGGTATCGATAGATGCAAATCAGATCAACGATCAGTTTTTTGAGCAGTTCAGCCGTATTTTAGAACCGCACAAAGCCGGAACCGTACCCGTCAATGTATACTACCAGCGTGCCGACGCCAGAGCGCGGTTAACATTGGGCACCGAGTGGCGAGTTACGCCAAGTGATACATTACTCGACGATTTAAAACAGTTGCTTGGCAAAAGCCAGGTAGAACTCGAATTTAACTAAAAATTCAGCGCAATATGTTAGACGCTGAGTAAACAAGGATTCATAGATGAGCCTAAACTTTCTTGAATTTGAAAAGCCAATTGCAGAACTAGAAGCGAAAATTGAAGCATTACGTGATGTCTCTCGTCACGGTGGTGATTCTGCGATTGACCTGGATAAAGAAATCGAACAGCTTGAGAAGAAAAGCTTAGAGCTGAAGAAAAAAACCTTCAGTGACCTAGGTGCATGGGAAACAGCTCAACTGGCTCGTCACCCACTACGTCCTTACACGCTGGATTACATCCAACACGCTTTTGAGGAGTTTGATGAATTAGCGGGTGACCGCGCGTTTGCAGACGACAAAGCGATTGTGGGTGGCATGGCTCGCCTTGAAGGCCGCCCTGTGATGATCATTGGTCACCAAAAAGGTCGTGAGACCAAAGAAAAGGTGAAACGTAACTTTGGTATGCCGAAACCAGAAGGTTACCGTAAAGCGCTACGTTTGATGGAAATGGCAGAGCGTTTCAACATGCCGATCATCACATTTATCGACACGGCTGGCGCGTATCCAGGTGTGGGCGCAGAAGAGCGTGGTCAATCTGAAGCTATCGCGAAAAACCTAAAAGTGATGTCTGGTCTTAAAGTGCCAGTAATCTGTAACGTTGTTGGTGAAGGCGGTTCTGGTGGTGCACTAGCAATCGGTGTAGGCGACTACGTGAACATGCTTCAGTACTCTACGTACTCGGTAATTTCTCCTGAGGGTTGTGCTTCAATCTTATGGCGTGATTCAGACAAAGCGCCACAAGCGGCAGAGGCAATGGGTCTAACTGCTCCGCGTCTTAAAGAGCTTGAACTGATCGACGAAATCATTGAAGAGCCACTAGGCGGCGCTCATCGCGATCATGTTCAAATGGCAGCGAATATGAAAGCGACACTACTTCGTCAGCTAGAAGATCTAGAACAATTGGATGAAGAGACGCTACGTGAGCGTCGTTACCAGCGTCTAATGAGCTACGGTTACTGTTAATTTCGGTGATTGCTATTAAGCGTTAGCTGATATCTCAAGTGATAACAGTTAAAATAGAAAGGGTTGGATGAGAGTCCAGCCCTTTTTTGTACCTATCGGATCGTTTATGGAATCGCTTTACCTGCATTTTGCTCAAGTTCTCGGCCGCTACTATCAATCAGGCACTAAGGTTGTCTTGGCGTTTAGCGGAGGAGTGGATTCACGTCTTTTACTCGAATTACTCAGTCGCTACCAACAAGCGCACTCTGTAGAGTGTCACGCTGTGTATGTGCACCATGGTTTAAGCTCGAATGCCGATAATTGGGCCGATAAATGCTTACTTTGGGCACAACAAGTGGGGATATCTTGCTCGATTGAGCGAGTGAGCTTAGACATCAACAATGGTGAAAGTATTGAACTTCTTGCTCGTGAAGCTCGCTATCAAGCCTTAACTAAGTACATTCAAGTAGGCGATATACTGTTGACCGGCCAACATGCTGATGATCAACTAGAGACTTTTCTCCTTGCTCTTAAGCGAGGCAGCGGGCCAAAAGGGTTATCTTCGATGGCGGAGAGTATGCCGTTTTCTGGCGGATCCCTAGTTCGACCATTGCTTACTATCAAGCGGAAGACCATCGAAGACGCGGCTACTAAATTAGGTTTGGAGTGGGTGGAAGACGAAAGCAACCAAGATACTCGTTATGATCGTAACTTTCTTCGTCATTGTGTTATCCCTGAATTGTCTGGTCGCTGGCCGAGTATCCATCAAGCGGTTCAGCGCAGTGCAAGCTTATGTGCTCAACAAGAGGTGCTATTGGATGAACTATTGAGCGCGGTGTTTGAACGCGCTTTACAAACGGATCTAAGTTTGAGTATTGAAGAACTGGCTAAGCACAGTGGATTAGCGCGTGCGCGCTTGATTCGTATGTGGCTGTCTAAGCTTAATACTAGTATGCCGACTCAGGTACAACTCAATCTCATCTGGAATGAAGTCGCATTAGCTCAGCAAGATGCCAACCCCAAACTACAACTTAAACAAGGTGAAGTGCGCCGTTTTCGAAATTGTCTCTATTGGGTAACGGAAACGGCTGACGTCACTGAGTGGCAAAGTACGATTCAAGTTGATGCGACTTTGTCGCTGCCAGAGCGGCTAGGGGAGCTGACCTTAACGACGAGTTCTAGCAACGCAACGATTGCGCTTCCGAGTCAGCCAGAATTGCTTCGCGTGACCTTTAATCCGGAAGGCTTATCAGCGCATCCAACCACGCGTAATCACAGTCGAAAACTGAAGAAGTTGTTCCAAGAATACAATGTGCCAAGCTGGCTGCGTCGTCAAATTCCGATTTTGATGTATCAAGACCGAGTCGTTGCTGTGGCAGATCTGTTCGTTGATCAGGCATTTAATGG
>NZ_WXWS01000554.1:0-21586 GCF_009904715.1 Vibrio sp. V42_P2S4T144
CCATTGTATTAATCCTATAAATGAATTCGCTCTCTATATGAAATTTACTCATGTTTTTTTAGGGCTCATAATTACCTCTAGTTCTGGCTTTGCTGCTGATGATTTCAACTGGCTTCGAGATGATGCTCGTAAAGATGAGCGAGTTCTTACCTACCTAACAGAACAAAACCACAAAACTGAACAGCACCAAAAAAGTTATCAGACGTTGACAAAAAACCTACTCACGCAGTGGGGTACCATGGTGGCAGACAAAGGTGATAAGCCATGGTCGATCATGAGTGGAAGAGAGTGGACGCTAACGCGTCGCGATGGTCGTTACTTACTGTTATCCCGTGCGAGTCAACATGCGCCAGAAAACGTGGTGTTCGATTTCGATAAACGACAATCTGCGCATCAGTACTACCAACTTGGTCAATGGCAAGTGAATGGTGACACATTACTTTTCACGGAAGATATCGACGGCAGCGAACAATATCGCGCCGTGGTTGTTGATTTACTCTCCGGTCAATCTACGGAACTGGTGACGCACGTCGATAGTGGCGTATTGTTGTCACCTAACGGGAAAGTGGCATTCCTCGTTGCAAAGGAAAAGCGCACTCAGCGACCTCATCAGATCTTACGTATCTCCACTGAATCTTTGGCAAAAACAGTCCTATGGAATGAACCCAAGTCAGATTGGTTACTTTCTTTCTATCGTGCGGCAGATAGCCGTTATGCTGTGCTGCAAAGCAACAACGAGTCAACAACAGAGCAGAAGCTTGTCGACCTAGAAACGGGCACTGTCTCAGATTCATTGCGAAAGCCTGAAGTGGGTGTGGAATATTACGCGGATGTGGCGAAAGGTTACATTTATCTGAAAAGCAACCTTGAAGGAAAGTTCGCCCTTTACCAAGTCGAACTCGCACCGCTTGGCGCAACATGGCAACGCTTCACCAATCCTCGTGAGCCGCTTGAACAGTTCTACCTTTATGATGCAGGAGTTGTGGCACTTAGCAAGCCAAACAATGTGTCGACTTTGACGGTGTATTCTTACCAAGGTCAGGAAAAAGTGATACTGCCATTGGAACACGATGGTAATGTCGCTTGGCTAAGCACGTTGGGCGATTTTGAATCAAACAAGATTCGTATCCGAAGCATGTCGATGACTACGCCTCCTCAGTGGGAAGAGTTCGATGTAAAAACGCTGAATAAATCCTTGTACTCTCAAGATGCTTACCAAGACTTTGATAGTCAGCGTTATGTATCCCAACGTATTTTTATTAAGCACGACGGCGTTTCTGTCCCGGTCTCTTTGGCGTATCGCAAAGACAAATTGCACCCACAATCTCCTGTGATGATTTACGGTTACGGCGCGTATGGTTTTACGATGAAACCGTACTTTATGCCTCAGGTTATCAGTTTACTCGACCAAGGTGTGATTTACGCTATCGCCCATGTCCGTGGCGGTGGGTACTTTGGCGATGAATGGCACGAGCAAGGCCGTGGTGTGCGAAAAGCCAATTCTATTGGTGATTTTGTCGCGGCCGCGAAGGCGCTGCAAACATTCGAACGTGGCAATAGAGAGGTTTTCGCCATCGGTTCTAGTGCTGGTGGCACGTTGGTGGCCGGAGCGGTTAATCAAGATCCTAAATTGTTTTCAGGTGCCGTACTTAAAGTGCCTTTTGTTGATGTGGTTGCAAGTATGTCGGATACCTCACTTCCGCTTACCACACAGCAGTATGGCGAATGGGGTAACCCAACCAAACCTGAACAATTGGCGTTAATGAAGGCGTACGATCCGATTCTCAATATCCATAAAGACGCTTACCCACCCATGTTTGTTCAAGTCGGTTTAATTGATCAGCGCGTGCCATATTGGGAAGGCGCAAAGTATCTGGCTAAAGTTTCAGCGTTAAGTGAGCGCAACGGGCCGTACTTGTTGCAAACTGATTTTAATTCGGGCCACCAAATGGACCCACGACAAGCGCAAGAACAACAAGCAAAAGAATACGCATTTCTACTATCACTCATTAAAACATCTAAAGCGGAGCAGTAAATGAAGCTTACCCCAGTGTCAGCGGCAGTACTTTCGGTACTTGCTGCCAGTCAAGTGCACGCCGAATCTAAGGTTTTCTCAATGGAAGAGGTGGTGGTAACCGCCAATAAAATCGATCAACCATTGTCAAAAGTGGCAGGTAGTGTCGCGGTTATCACAAACGAGCAAATCGAAGAAAGAGGCGAGACCGAGCTATATGACGTGCTGCGTAACGAACCTGGTGTAAGTGTGACGGGCGGTGCAGGACGTCCGCAAAACATTACCATCCGTGGTATGACGGGTAACCGCATTATGATCGTTCGTGATGGCATTCGTTCTGCGGATGGCTTCGGTGCGAATGACATTAATGATGCAGTTGGGAGAGATACTTTTGATTTATCCAATTTTGAATCGCTGCAAATCATTAAAGGGGCAAGTTCTTCGGTGCATGGCTCTGGCGCGATCGGCGGTGTGGTGATTTTAGAATCCAGTCAGCCGGGTGATTTCTTAAAAGACAAAGACTTCTACACCGATGTTTCCGGTACTTACACCGATATCAGCAACAAGTACAAAGGCACGAGTAATCTAGCTTTTCGTTCCGGTGATACAGAGAGTTTGTTTAACGTTTCATACTGGCAGGGGCAAGAGACACGTAACTTTGATGAAGATTTGTATAACCGCGACCTCGATGGTTACAGCGGTGCTTATACGATCAACCACTTTTTCAATGAAGAGGTGATGTTGAAAGCGAAAGCTGAACTCTACACCCAGAACCAAGAGCGTTTGGAGGGTTCACCGTCCATTCAACCTGATGGAATTTGGCATATTGAAGACTTTGCTGAGGATGAAACCACAGAAGAGTACAGCGCTTATATTGGTGCAGAGGTGACTCCGATTAATCCAACTTGGTTCGAAGAGTTGGATACCAAAGTTTACTGGCGTCACACCGAAGTGGTGGAAGACACCAACCGTTTAATGCGCCAAGTGGATCACAATGGTTTGATCACCAAGCGTCGCGAGCTGGAACACAAAACCTTCATTGACGAAACAATTGGCTTCCGTGGCGATTTCACTAATACGATTTATGGAGCAAATGCTGAGCACCAATTGGCTTACGGTGTCGAGCTTTCTACTGACTATTACGAACGCACAGATAGCGACTCCAAGATTGATTGGAACGGAGTAACACCTTCGACCAAACAACCTTTCGCTCCTGCTCGTGCTTATAACATTGGTTTGTACGTTCGAGACATGGTGGAACTGGATAAATGGACCATCACAGGTGGCCTACGCTTTGATGCGCACCGTCTCACGCCAGACGGTGCGGGTGAAGTGGGCGGCTTCCCATTAAAAGACATGGATAGCTCAGAGGTATCTCCAAGCCTGTCGGTTTCTCGTGAAATGTTTGCCAACAACATTGCTTATGTATCTTATAACCATGGTTACCGTGCTCCGGAATACGATAAAGCGTATGGCTTCGTAAGCCACGACTTTGTGCCGCTCACGCCGTTTGTAATTGCACCAAACATGGATCTAGAAGCTGAAACTTCCGACTCATTTGAAATCGGTAACAAGTTCGATAACGGTCGTGCGTATGTCTATGCGTCTTTGTTCTACAACAAGTTTGAAAACTTCATCGACGTTGTGACCACGGGCTTTGACTCAAGCAATGGTAATTACATTAAACAATACCAAAACCTCGATGGTGTCGAGACGTATGGTGCAGAGCTTTCTGCAGGTTACGCGATCACTAAGCGATGGAACATCAGCACCAAGTTTGGCTACGTAGATGGCAAAGACGCGGAAGGTGAATACGTTCGAAGCATTACGCCATTCGAAGGTAACGCTCAACTGAAATACGCCGACCAAGACTTCAATGCTTACGTGGCTTGGAACTGGGCCGCGGCCATGGATCGCGTTCCTAAATGCCAGACCACGCTTGGTCTAGCGACAGAGTGCGCGCAGACAAGTGCGTGGAATACGTTTGATATTGGCGCAACTTACCACGTTTCCAAAGACCTTCGTGTTAGCGCAAACATCATCAACCTGTTCGACAAAGAATACATCCGATACCAAGACGTAGCGGGTATCGCTGAGGAAAGTAAGCGTTACTCAACTGAGCCAGGGCGCTACTTCACGCTGACTGCAAAATACGAATTCTAGGACGAAATCATGAAGCTAAAACCATTGGCGTTTTCACTGCTTATTGCATGTACCCCTGCGGCGCTGTCTGCAGAGTGGGATTATCCCACAACGGATTCTGTGGTGACCAATGAAGCGCAAGCGAAAACTTATTTAGACAGCCACTACTCAGAAGCGGGCGAGTTTAAGTTCCGTTACAAAACCCAGTCTCAGCTTGGTGAGCATTACAATTTTGATGTTTGGGTTAACGGTGAATATCAATCTCAGCGTGCCCTTGTAGTAACAACTGATAAAAATCATCACGTTGTGCGAGTGTTTAAGAGCCTTGAAGATACGATAATTCGCAACGGTAAACCAACGGTTGCAATGGAATTGGAATCGCCTCGCCAACTGCAAGCACAAGAGCCACCGGCTTTGAGCTCTGGAAGTCTGGTTGATGTTGAGGTTTCTTTATTCAACCCAGATCTGCGCACCATGCAACAGCAAGCGGCACCAGAATCGACATGGTCAGCACTGTCCGATTACCCTCAGCCGATCGAGTACGTCACCAAGTCGATTGAGGTTTTAAAGTCGGGAGGTAAGTTCTATCTCTCTAACCCAAGATTAAAGCAAGTGGATGCGACGGGTTTATTTTCAGCCCCAGCACCTGGTGAAGCGCCTGTACTCGATACGTTGGACTTCCTCAGCGCAGAAGGGGTTCAAGCATTTGACAGTGTTGATGAGATGCAAAGCACCGAGTTTGGTGACAATGCGTTCCCACAGTTGATGGCTTTTTATCATCTTGATAGCTCGATCCAATATCTGACAAGCCTGACTTACGACTTGTTTGATGAACCGCTTCGTTTTGATGCTCGCGGTTTATCAAAAGATAACTCTACTTACTATTACGGTCCGAAAGCACTCATGCTGGGTGTCGGTGGTGTTTCTCCGGATGCAGTCGATGCTGATGTCGTGATACACGAGCTTGGGCATGGCATTCATTACCAAATCGTACCGGATTGGGCGTACGGTCACACTGGTGCTATCGCAGAGGGTTTTGCTGATTACTGGGCGGGCAGCGCGAGCTACCGCATTCAATATTTGGATGCTTCGCGTCGTGGTCAAGAATTCGAGTTAGATACGGTGTTCAACTGGGACGGTGTGTTCGGAACACGCAAAACAACTCGTAGCTTATGGAACCAAAGAGCACGTTACTTCGAGAGCTCAGAGTACCCAGCGCACGTCAGTGTGGGCGGTGAACTAGGTGACGAGCTATGGTCAACGCCGCTGTTTCAAGCGCTTAAAGCATCGGTTGAACGATACGGTGATGATACCGATAGGGTGTTCCGCGAGTTTGACGCCATTGTTCTTGAAGGCATGTACGGCATTGGTCGTGGCGTGAAAATGCATGATCTGGCGGAGTCGACCGTGTTTGCCGCAAACACCTTGTTCCCAAATAAAGACTACGCCCAATTCCTGACGGACAGCTTCAACAGACACAACTTACTTAAAGCACCTCTTCGTGTTCGCTATGACGCTCGATACATCGCACAAGGTCAAGACGTTGGTTTGAGCCTGAGCCAAACTGGCCGTGAAGCGAGCATCAAAGGGCAATGGAAGCTAAACAACGCATCTGTTTTCGACTTTGATGAAACGCTTTCTGACTTGACCTCAATGAAGGTGGCGTTACCAAGCGGTCTAGCATGTGGCACGCAATTCGATTCCTCTATTTCATTGGATTATCAATTTGCTGAAGGCCTAAAGACTCACCAGTGGAGTGAACAGGTGATGCTGGTTAATGGTACGCCAGAGCTTGATATCCAGCCTCAATCAGTGAATTCCGCTTTACCGGAGCAGGGCGACAGACTGTTCTCTCAGACGCTATCGGACAAGTCACGCACGATTGATGATTCGTTTGCGGTTTACCTGAACATCGAACATGACTCACTGCAAGATCTGCAAGTGACGCTAGTGTCTCCACAAGGCAAATCGGTCGTGCTACTTAGCCATCAATCAAGCAATACCAAAGGATTTAAAGGTTACTTCACCGCTCAGTATGACGAGGAGTTACAAGCACTTGTCGGTCAACCGAGTTGGGGTACTTGGCGTCTCGAAGTGTCTGACCGCGTGTCAGGGAACTCTGGGGTGTTGAAAGAGTGGGGTGTGAGTCACTTTGCTCAGTATCAGTGTAGTGCTGATACCACTAAAGAAAGCAGTGGCGGTGGTTCAGGTGGCAGTGGTTCGCCTTGGACCTTGTTAGGACTTTTCCTGCTTTCAATGGTGAGAGTGATTCGCTCTCGTTAATTAAAATCAAAAGAAGATAAAATCTATGAAGTTTCAATATTCTTTCGTTGCTATGTCACTAGCCCTAGCTGGCTGTGGCGGTGGTTCTGGTGGTGACACGTCGGCACCGACCTATGATGTAGCTGGCACCATCGTTTCTGCAGGTACACTTCTTGATACGCCAGTGTGCATCGATTTAAACCAAAACTACGTTTGTGATACGACCGAGCCGAGTGCTAAAACGGATAATGCCGGTAAATTTAGCCTGACTTCAAGCGACAGAAACGTACTAACCAGCACCATTCTTGCTCAAGTTGATCAAGGTTCGAACCAAACGTTGCGTCTTGCGGCTCCGGGCCAAAACTTAGCAACGGGTAACACGGTCAATGGTGTAACAACGTTGCTCGCAGGTCTTGTGGTTGACGGTAAAACCGTTGCTCAAGCTGAAGAGATTGTGAAAGCACAACTCACCGATGCCGGTGTTTCTCTGTCTGGAACGGTAATGTCTAACGCAGAAGCCAGCGAGCTAGATAAGCTAGAGCAAAACACGGTTGCACTATTAGCTGCAATGCAGCCACAACAAATGACCCAAGGCGTAGCGCTGCTTGCTCAAAGCCTTAGCTTCCAGGGTAAATCATTGGCCTCTGATCTTCTGTCTGAAGTGGAAGTGAGTGCATTTGCTGAAGAAATTGTAGCGGTTGCTGAACAAACGGTTGGTAGTAACGATACGGGCGCCGTTCTTTATTTTGCTGAAGGAGCAGCAGACGTAGCAGAGGTTCAAGCGTCTTACCCTGGTCAAGATGCGGAGTACGGCTTCGACAAAGAGGACAAGCAAACGTCGACAGGCGCAGGCTTTAAGTTCGTTAAGTTAGATTCACAAGGTGCTGCTTTAGCTGCAGATGCGACTGAGTGGGCTTGTACTATGGACGAGCGTACTGGTCTTGTTTGGGAAAACAAAAGTGCGGATGCGAGCTCAGTTCAATTTAAAGATCGCCTATTTGCGTTTGAGTCTGAAACATTTAAGCCATTTAGCAAAGATGTAGAGCTTGCAGGTTGTAAAGACGCTGGTGATGAAGTTTGTACCACTAGCCAATATGTTCAGTACATAAACAAACAATCGTTATGTGGAATCACTGGTTGGCGCTTGCCTACTTACCGTGAGACTTATGACTTACTAGACTTTGGTGAACAAACACTGTTTGCTCCGAACGATGAATATGCAAAATACAACGTCTATGGTTTTAATGTTAAATACTTTCCACAGCAAACCATAGGTAGCCCTTATTTAGGATATGGTGCGTTTTGGCATAGCGACTTTAAGTTTACGAATGCATCATCACAACTTATTGATGGCGAGATTTATTTCCCTGCGATTGTCTCCCGGGGCAAAGATAGAGGCACTATTTCATACGTCGAGATTCGATCAAGCAACACAAGTGCGGGTGCCGATGATTCTTACCAATTCCCAATCCGTCTAGTCGCAGTTAAGGGGCAATAAGATGAAGAAATTAATAACTGTACTATCTCTTACTTTGGCTTCTCAAACTGCAATAGCTGCACAAGAGTGTTCTACTGACTTTGCTAAAACGGCACCTAACACGCGTTATACATATTCTGAGAGCGGTACCGTAACTGACCTGAAAACAGGTCTAACATGGATGCGCTGTCCAGTTGGTATGACATGGAATGTAGGAAACCAAGAATGCCAGGGGACGCGATCTACAATGTCATGGCAACTCGCTCTCTCCACAGCCAAACAAATTCGTAATAAGGACGGCAACCATCCTCTTCACAATTTTGCTGACAAAAAAAATTGGCGACTAGCAAATATCAAAGAGCTAGTATCTCTAACTGAGCGAGCTTGCCACAGCCCAGCCATAAATAGTACAGGGTTTGCTAGCGGCTATAGTCTGAAAGATGGAGATGATGTTCTAGGGCGTTATGTCTGGAGCAACACACCTAATGGCGACGGTAAGCATGTTGCAACTTTTGATACGACTAATGGTGAGGTTTTCAATAGAGATCCGTTAAACTCAAGTTTCAAAAGCTCTCTCTTGTTAGTGACAGATGAATAATAATTATTACGTTAATAAGGGTTGATAGCTTTGCCTTTATGATAGGCTCCGCCAGTGCGGAGCTTTTTCTTTTCTAACCTTTGGAACTTATCGTGTTGAGCAGAGTATTTAAACTTGGAACTGCTTAAGTTGATGTTTTTGATTTTCTGCTAAACCAGACAACTCTTGAGCGGCAGCAGCGGATTGCGTAATGCCAGTGACGTTCTGGCTCACTAGTTCATAGATGTTCGTTAAGTTGTTGTTGATATCAGCCGTGACCTGTTTCTGCTCTTCTGATGCGGTTGCAACTTGAGTGTTGATTGAGTTCAGATCGGCGATAGCATTACTGATATTAGCAAGTGATTGGCTAACTTCTTGTGTCAGAGCTTGGTTGTCTGACAACATGGCTAAGCTGGAATGCATACTTTCATTTGCGTGACCAGATTGTTGCTGTAGCTCTTCTATAATGGTTTGGATCTCTTTGGTGGACTCCTGAGTTCGCGCTGCCAGCATACGTACTTCATCGGCCACTACCGCAAAGCCTCGGCCACTTTCGCCCGCTCGTGCAGCTTCAATCGCTGCATTCAGTGCAAGTAGATTCGTTTGCTCAGAAATACCTTCAATCACTTCGATCACGCGACCAATGTGTTCTGATTGATCTTTTAGCGAAGTCACGACGGCAGCGGCTTCGTTAAGTTGTTCCGCCATCTTTTCACTTGCGCGAGTACTTTCCCCAAACATGCTTATACTTTGTGAGGTTAACGTACGTGCTTGATTTGATGCACTATCGGCTTCTTGTGCATTGGTCGATACTTCAGCTGCGGTCGACTCTAGCTGATTGATCGCCGAGGCTACTTGCTCAACTTCTTGCTTTTCTTGATCCGAGTTGACGCTGCTTTGAGTCATAACAGTTGCTAACTCGGTTGATGCTGATGCCACATCTTCACTAATGCGAACCAATGCGCTTACAGTTTCACGTAGTTTTTCTATGGTCTGGTTTACATCTCGAGCCAGCTGAGACACTTCGTTTTTCCCGATGGCTTCGGCCTTAACTAGTAGGTTTCCCTTCGCGACTTCCTGCATCGTTACTTGAAGGTTACGAATCGGCGCAACGATGTAGCTGGCGAGTACCCAACTAATAAGTGAAGCGGCACTCAAGATCACCGCAAGCGAGACGGCGCTGTAAGTTAGCGTGGTTGAATGTTGTTCGCCATTCGTTTCGACTTCATCGGTGACGATTTGATTCAATTGTTTAGATAGTTTGTCGATGGCGTTGATCATCGCTTCGCCAGCTAATCGATACTCAGCCATTGCAGATTCGTACTTTTGATTGAAATCAGAGGTGGTGTAATCAGAAGTGTGTTTAGTGGTGAGCAGAGGTGTCATGGTAACGCGAGTGAAATCAACATAGTGATTCATGGCCTTACGCATAGCATTGACTTCATTTTGAACGCCAGGGAGATTGTCGATGGAGTTAAGAAAATCGCGGTTTTTGTTTTGTCGCTCAGAAAGCTCTTGGTTGAGAGACTGAACATCTTCGGCTCTAAATAGACTATAAATGGCTTTGATGCGCATGGCGTAAGTGTTGTCTACGATGCCGCTAAGTTCCTCTTTGTGAATGATTAGCTTATGGGTGGAAGCCGAAACCTTATTGAATGCTTGATCGAGTTTACCGATTCCGACACTCAGTCCAATGATGAGTAATATAACTGTGAATAGAACAGGCAGAAAAACCTGAAGTTTAATAGAAAGCGTACTAAGAAATTGACGCATGAGATTGACCCTCTATCGGTTTGATTATTATCTTTTTTATAAATAAGCATTTCGATTTTAATTGTTATATTTGCCAAATCAATGAGTTACTCATATCTAATTGTTATGAAATGTACCAAAATCGATGGGGTTATCATCTTGAACATGAGGCAACGTTATAAAAACGTTACGTTCAAATTGAGAGAGGGATAAGTCGCGGAATTAATAGTTAGAAATGACAACGTGTCATAGAGGGTTCAACTAAGTGAAACACAACTGTCATATTCAAATTCTAAAGTGAGCACCGTTCAAGTGAAACACAACGGCAATAAAGCCACTTAAGGAAATTGTGATGAAAAAGACAGTAATCGGTGCAATCGCACTTCTAGGCGCAATGGCAGTGACTCCTGTTTCTGCTAAAGAAACTATCTCTGCAGTGGGTTCTAGCAGCGTAACTCCACTGATGGAAGTTTTCTCTGAAACGTACATGAAGAAGAACCCTAACGTATTTATCGAAGTTCAAGGTCCTGGTTCTTCAGCTGGTGTAAAAGCAGCGAAAAATGGTTCAGCAGACCTTGGTATGTCTTCTCGTAATCTAAAAGACTCTGAAAAAGAATCAACACTAATCGAAGAAGTGGTTGCTCGTGATGGTATCGCAGTGGTTGTTAACCCACAAAACAAACTGCCAGGTCTAACAGCCGAGCAAGTGACTGCAATCTACAAAGGCGAAGTATCAAACTGGAAAGAAGTCGGTGGTGCAGACAAGCCAATCGTAGCCATTACTCGTGACACGGCTTCTGGTACTCGTGGCGCATTTGAAGACATCATGTCTCTAAAAATGAAGATTTCTGGTAAGAAAGTATCAGCTATCTCTCAACGTGCTCAAGTTGCAAACGGTAACGGCGCACTGAAAACAATGGTTGCATCTAACCCATACGCAATCGGCTACATTTCTCTTGGTACTGTAGACAACACTGTTAATGCGCTAGCAATCGACGGCGTTGATGCAACGGTAGCTAACGTTAAAAACGGTTCTTACAAAGTAGCGCGTCCATTCCTTGTTCTTTACAAAGAAGGCAAGCCATCAACAGAAACGCAAAAATTCCTAGACTGGATGCTAACTGACGAAGCGCAAGCGCTAGTTGACCAAAAAGGTTACATCTCAGTTAACTAATCCCATCGGGACTCTAAAGTTTGCTCAGCCCAACGTTTCGGGCTGAGCCTTTTCTATCCATTGTGTTCAACGGCATTGCCCAGAACCGTGAGATTTTTAAATGACCATCGCAACAAATAGTGAAAAGCTTATGAATACTGACGCTAGAGCTATCAGCAAGTCAGGCCTACGCGAGAAGCGTCGTGTAGACTGGAAAGAGCGCATCTTCCACGGCTTGTTCCTAACGAGTGCCGTAATCGGCATTGTTTCATTGGCCGTTATTGCATACTTCATCGTTCGAGAGAGTATTCCGGCATTCCAAGAAGCAGGCGTATCGGGCATTGTCTTAGGACAAAACTGGTTACCACCTGCGCTTTACGGTGTCGCCACCATGATTGTGGCATCTATCGTATCGACGGCTGGTGCTGTCATTGTTGGGGTTCCAATTGGTGTTCTGACCGCCATTTTTATCGCTGAAATCGCACCAAAGCGATTAGCAGACATTATCCGTCCAGCGGTTGAGCTGCTAGCCGGTATTCCTTCAGTGGTCTACGGTTTCTTCGGTCTGGTTATTATCGTTCCATTGATTCAGAAAGTATTTGATGTACCTGCAGGTAACACTATCTTGGCCGGTATTATTGTTCTTGGTGTGATGATTCTACCAACAGTAATTACGGTTTCTGAAACGTCTATTCGCGCTGTCCCTCGTACTTATAAAGAAGGTTCTTTGGCACTGGGCGCATCGAAAATCTACACCATCTTTAAGTTGCTCGTTCCAGCGGCTCGCTCAGGCATCATGACAGGTGTGATACTGGGTATCGGTCGTGCGTTGGGTGAGACCATGGCGATTATCATGGTTATGGGTAACGCGCCGGCAATGCCAGAAGGCATCCTTGATTCGGCTCGTACACTAACTGCAAACATCGCTATTGAAATGTCTTACGCAAGTGGTGTTCACGCGAACGCACTTTACGCTACAGGTGTAGTACTTCTGGTCTTCATCATGTCGTTGAACGCTGTACTACTGTACCTAAACCGAGAAAAAGCGAAGTAATCGCTCGTTAAAGGTGACTATTATGGATCGCGCAAAACTAAAAAAAGCACGCCAGTTCAAAGATAATGTCTTTAACGCATTTGTCTGGATCTCGGCAGCACTAACGGTAGGTTTCTTGTTCTGGATTATCTGGTACATCCTATCAAACGGTCTACAACACGTAGATTGGAACTTCATTACTGATAACTATACGCGCACAGGTGAAGAGCACGGTATCTTCCCAATGATTGTGGCGACCATTTACATGGTTATCGCTTCTATCGCAGTGGCAGCGCCACTCGGTATCATGACGGCAATCTACTTGACCGAATACGCGAAAGTGGGCAGTCGCTTGGTGAAAATCATCCGATTCTGTACCGAGTCATTGGCGGGTATCCCGTCGATCATTTTCGGCCTGTTTGGTATGACTTTCTTCGTGGCGATTCTTGGCCTTGGCTTCTCGATTCTGTCGGGTGCATTGACGCTAAGTATCCTAATCCTGCCAGTTATCATCCGTACAACGGAAGAAGCGCTGATGGCAGTACCACAAACGTACCGTGAAGGCTCTTATGGCCTCGGTGCTTCTAAGATTTACACTATCTGGCGTTTGATTCTTCCGAGCGCAATGCCAGGTATCTTAACCTCGGTCATTCTAAGTATTGGTCGTGTCATTGGTGAGTCTGCTCCAGTATTCCTGACAGCAGGTATGGTTGCACGTATTCCGGATTCTTTATTGGATTCAGGTCGTACGCTAACCGTTCACCTATACAAACTGACTACCGAACTGTTTACCGTTGAAGAATGGAATCAGGCTTACGGTACGGCAACAGTGCTTATCGTAGTTGTTCTCTTGATCAACATGGTAACGAAACTGATTGCTAGACGTTTTAACACCGCAACTTACTAACAACACTAATTAAGAACGCACGTTAAAAGACACGAATTCAAGAATTAAGAGATTAAGACAATGAACAAATTTGATATTGAAAACCTAGACCTATTCTACGGTGACAACCAAGCACTGAAATCGATCAACTTACCAATTCCAGTTCGCCAAGTAACTGCACTTATCGGCCCGTCAGGTTGCGGAAAATCAACGCTTCTACGCTGTTTGAACCGAATGAATGATCTAATCGAAGGCGTGAAAATTACAGGTAAATTGGCGATGGACGGCGAAGATATTTACGGCAACATTGATGTTGCTGACCTTCGCATCAAAGTCGGCATGGTATTCCAAAAGCCAAACCCATTCCCGATGAGCATTTACGAGAACGTGGCTTACGGCTTACGTGCTCAAGGTATCAAAGACAAAAAGACAATTGATGAAGTGGTAGAGCGTTCGCTGCGCGGTGCTGCCCTTTGGGATGAGGTGAAAGATCGCCTTAAATCACACGCATTCGGTCTTTCTGGTGGTCAGCAGCAACGTTTATGTATTGCACGTACAATCGCGATGGAGCCGGATGTGATTCTGATGGATGAGCCAACGTCGGCACTTGACCCAATTGCGACACACAAAATCGAAGAACTGATGGAAGAGCTAAAGAAGAACTACACCATCGTTATCGTGACTCACTCAATGCAACAGGCGCGTCGTATCTCTGACCGCACTGCGTTTTTCCTAATGGGTGAACTGGTTGAGCACAACGATACGCAAGTGATCTTTAGCAACCCTCAAGACGACCGTACTCAAGGCTACGTAAATGGTGATTTCGGTTAATCCACCGTATTTACAAGCATAACTAAATAACTATAAGCGATGGTAACTTTGCCCCTCTTGATGAGGGGCCTTTTTCTTTTTAAGTCGTAGGCTTAAAACATCTACCAACACAAAAATCTTGTAAATAAGAACAACTTTCCTCCCCAGTTTATAAAGCATGTAACTTATGTGAAACATGGCTTTAAAAGTGCTGAAGAGCTCTCGAATGTAACACTAAGTCTGATAATTTTGCGAATGACTTAACAGCTCAAATTTGAACGTATTGATTGCATATCATGGCCTAAGTAGTTTTTTATCGAGGATAAAAAAGTAGATTAGGTTGGTAGGGTGAGTTTAAGAAGTTTTACAAGAAAAGTGTCTTCAACGAGGGACCATCGGTTGCTAGCGGAGGCAATCTTTGATCATTTAGAGAGTCTGTTCTCCCCTCAAGCCCTCGCTATTTTTGAAGATCCTTCAATTAACCCTCGTCATTCAATGAGCTTCTCTCGCGGAGAGCTTTACCCAACCCAAAACTATCCTGAGACATTCTGGGAGTGGGCAAGTCAGTTTGACACCTCTGAAAGCATCATACCTCTGGCGATCAACACTTGTAATTGGAATCACACCCGAGATTTAGGTGGTGATAGTTACATCATGATGCTCGACAACACGCCTATCAAACGTACCTACCTACTGATTCAATCTGTTCATGCTCGCACAGCACATAATATCTATGAAGAAAGTTACGACGCAATGCAACTCGCAGCGGCGCGTTGGCAATGTATTCGTGCTGAAAAAAATGCCTCGAAAGAGATCAGGCACAGAGATATTCGTGAAGCGCAATATGTTGATGAGATTAGCCAACGCGAGCGCTTTATCGAAAATATGAAGTTAGTTCAGCAAGTTGCACTCGAAATCTCTAATCCTGATTCTTTAAAGGACTTGTACTACAAAGCCGTCGAAGCGTTACGTGAACGACTTGGGTTTGATCGCTCTACACTGATGCTTCTCGATATGAAAAAGCGTAGCTTCAGTGGTACATACGGTACGGATGAGTCAGGAATTACGATTGATGAATTTCACACACAATATGATTTACACCAACTTAGCGAGGAGTATATCACCGCGTTATCTAGCCTTGAGAGCAACTTAGTTATTGTAGAAGACGCGCCAATATACACAGCAGGCAAGGTCATCGGGCAGGGCTGGAATGCGATGTTGATTTTACGCGATGGCAATGAACCGTTTGGGTGGTTCGCGCTAGATAACTTTATTCATCGTAAGCCGATAACGGCATATCAAAAACAGATGTTGGACTCGTTTGGTTCACTCTTCTCTCAAATTTACATTCGTAAGCGCCAAGAACAAAACGTACGCATGCTGCATTCAAGCATGGTTGAGTTATCACGTTGCACTACTGTCAGTGGAGTATGCAAATCGGCCGTCACTTTCGCCATTAAAAATCTTGGTATTGATCGAATGGCGGTGTTTTTAACTGATGAAAATTGCTCTTACATGCAAGGAACGTGGGGTACCGATATTCAAGGGAACGTGGTGGATGAATCTTACTTCTTTGGCGAAACCCAAGATTTCTCTCTTATAAATCTGGCTCGCTCAATGCCAAACGAAGTCGCATTTGAAGAATCAGTGCCTATTTATCATGACTGTAATATTGTTGGCTTTGGTTGGGCTGCGATGACGGTATTGACTTCAAATAGCAGTGGTCCTATCGCCTTTATCGCTGTTGATAATTTGCTGACACGTGCGCCCTTAACTTCTCAGTTACGTGAAGTGATTCGTATGTTCGCGTCCAGCTTAGCTGAAGTATTGCAACGTACTCAAGCTCAAGAGGCGATTCGCGAATTAAACGAAAACTTAGAGCTGGAGGTTCAGAACCGAACAAAAGAGTTGGAGGAAGCCAATCGACAGCTTGAGGTACTTTCTAAGCTCGATCCTTTGACGCGTCTTGGTAATCGCCGCATGTTAGAGCATGTGATGCAAAAATATTGCGCCCTAGAGTGTGAAGACGACATGTCGTTTGGCCTGATCCTGATTGATATTGACCATTTTGGCTTATTCAATAATCACTATGGTCACCTCGAAGGCGATATTGCATTGATGCGAATTGGCTATATCTTGGATCATCATACCAAAGGTGAAGATGAAGTTTTTTGCCGTATCGGTGGTGAGGAGTTTGCGTTGCTCATGATTGGTTCTGAGCAAGAGGAGGTTCGACTGAGAGCAGAGTGCATTCGTCAGTGCATCGAGGGCGAGGGGATAAAACATCGACATAACCCAGAAGGGGAGTTACTTACCGTTTCAGTCGGTTACTCCTGTTATAAAGCGAAAGGCAAAGACTTTAATTTCGACCATTTATATCAGTTGTCGGATAAGGCACTCTATCAAGCGAAGAATCATGGGCGAAATTGTGTAAGGCGATACGAATACGAGCTCCAAGTGTTTGTTGAGTGAGTGATGTTCATAAGAGCAACTTGATAGGGAAGGGGGCGGCGGTTGGTGCTCTAGATAAAACCGCTAAAGCAAATTTGGCCGGATAAGAGAATGGGCAGCTCATGAGAGCTGCCATTGTTATCTAGTTATTTATAGCTTTTCGAGTTGGTGGTCGGTTTTTGTTACGTTTGCTTTGCCAAGGTTTTGAATTTTCGCTAGCAGCGAATCAGGGCTCCAAGGTTGTTGGTTAGCACTAAAACGCGCTCGATTCATGGCATTAAGCTCTTGCTTAATTGCTTGTACGTCACCAGGGTTTAACCTGTCTTGATGAGTGGTTAAATACTCATTTACAGAGCGTTCAATTTTCGCAGCATCGCCCTCTTCGATGACTTTTTTTAGCGCGTCGATGCAAAGTGGTTGTTCAGTATTTGAAACCGTTCCACTCGCTGTTATTGACCGCTTTTTCCATGCCCAAATAGCGATTCCCAATGTCATTATCCAAAGCCCTAAGAAAACAAAGGTTAACGTTCGCCAGAGA
Organism: Vibrio sp. V42_P2S4T144; assembly: GCF_009904715.1. Taxonomy (NCBI): domain Bacteria; kingdom Pseudomonadati; phylum Pseudomonadota; class Gammaproteobacteria; order Vibrionales; family Vibrionaceae; genus Vibrio; species Vibrio sp. V42_P2S4T144. The sequence continues at coordinate 17,096 of NZ_WXWS01000554.1, forward strand.
CTGCTCACACCGCCGCTTGATTCAGGACTAGGGGTTGACACTAAAGGTGCTGAAAGAGGCGATTCCGGCAACGTGATTAGCCCAGTGTCATTTTTCTCTACGTCTAATGTTAGCTCTGGTAACGTTGTTTTCTTCGCTTCATCATTTTGACTGTCCCACCAGTTCAAGTCGTATCCTGGTAAGGTATATTTCCTGGCCTCTGTAGGAATAATGACTTGCTTCACCGTCATGGTAACGGTGCCATCTCTCGCGCTATCGAACTTAGGTTGTTCGGGATACACGCGCAGTGAACTCGGGTAACTAATATTGACTCGTGGCAGATATTCGGCTTGTGTACCGCGAGCCTTAACTTGAATGGTTCGAGTGAGTGAAGAACCTTGCTTTACTGTGTTGATCGCGTTAATCGACAGTAGATTACCTTGATCGTCTTGCCAGCTCTGTGTCATTTCTAACGCTGAAGCAGGAAGCCATTCACCTTTAAATTCGCTCGGAATCGGTTTGACCGTGATTGGCATGCGTTCCGCTTTGGTGTTGATAGGCATTATTTTGGTTGAGCCCGTCAAGCTGTCGCCATAAATATAAGAACCGGTCAGTTTAGGACCTATCAAGGTATAAGTGCCTGGTTGATTGGCCGTTAAGCGAAACGACTGCTCTATGATCGCTACTTCTAACCCATTTAAGATCTTCTGTCTTTGTTGTAAGCCACCCAGTGCCTCAAGCTTCATGCCTTCAATCTGCGGAGGTACTATTTGCGGGTTATCTAGGCGTCGAGTGTCCGCTTTAATTAGAAGTTGTATACGTAATGTTGCAGATTGCTGAGGGTAGAGCGTACTGTTGTCGACCGTAATATTGAAGCTAAATAGATCATCAAGATTGGGGTCTGTTTGGCTCGCGTTGACACGTAGTTTGATCGGCTCCGTTTTCATGCCATCAGCGGAAAAACTTGGAATAGTCAGAACACCTTCTTTCATTGGTGCAATTGAGATACTCCACTCGGTACGCACTGATTTTCTTCCGTTAATGTTATTGCTAGAGCGGCCATAACGAGGTTGACCCAAGAAGAAGTCTTTCTCTAGAACATTGAAGTCGATTGAGTCTGAGCTGAGCTCAGTATCTGAAATGATTCTGAGGTTAATCACTTCATTCTTGGCTACTTGTGTTTTATTCACACTAGCTTGAAGTGTCTGTGCCATCACCGAGAAACTGGATATTAGGCTGGCCACAAAAATAAAGACCAGTTTTACGCCTTTGTTCATCACAGGCTTACCACTCCTTTTGAGATTGTTGTGGAGGTTGTTTTTGTTGCGCTTGAAGTTGCATTTGCGCACGGATCAAAAAGCTTGGGTCGCGAGCACTTTCTACTGCTTCTAGTCGACGGAACTCAGGATCATCCTGATGCATTTTTTCGGGATGCGCTTTAGCCTGTATTGGTTCACCTTGATCCTTCACTTGCTTGTCATCTCGTTGCGGTTGATGTTGTTCCGTTTTTTGTTTTTCTTTTTTATTTTCAGAATCTTGCTGATTTTGTGACTGTTGTCCTTGCGCTTCTTTCCCTTCGTTTTGAGACTTTTGTTGCTGTTGCTGTTGCTGTTGCTGTTGCTGTTGCTGTTGCTGTTGCTGTTGCTGTTGCTGTTGCTGTTGCTGTTGCTGTTGCTGTTGCTGTTTTAGCTTTTCTTCTACAACCGATAGGTTTTTCTTCGCGGCTTCAAAGTTAGGCTTTTCCTCTAGCAGTTTTTTATACAAATCAGCCGCATCTTCTAATTGACCATTTTGAGCGAGCGAGTTGGCGAGGTTATAGCGGCCGTTAAGGGAGGCATCATGAGAAAATGCTTCGATAGCGGCTTCGTAGTCACCTTTTTGATAACTGGCGGCTCCTTTCCAGCTTGGGTTTGTAAATAGGTTTTGCGCCTGTTCATACTCACCTTGCTTGTAGAGTTCCGCTCCTTGTTGGTCGGCATTTAAGAACGGATTAGCTTCTGCATGCGGTGTCCACGTTACTGGGACTACAGTCGCAACTACCACCCAAATCAGGCCGCGTCGAAACAGTAAAGCCGCAGGAATAAGTAACAACGGCAGTAACCAAAAGCCACTGTTGAGACGAGAATCAGTTTTAACTTCTTCGCTTTGGGTCGCAGAAAGCTGGCTACCAATGTTATTGGTAAAGGCCGCGATGTTTTCAACACATCACGGTTGGTGTGCTGAATAGGAACAAATAGGCCACCAGTCTTATTCGCTAGCGTTTGTAGATTTTTCAGATTTGTTTTCGCTACGACGGTAGTGCCTTGTGCAGTTTTTAGCAGAGAGCCATCGGGCAGCGCGATAGGCGCACCGTTAGGAGTCCCGACGGCAAGAACAGAAATGCGAAACTTTGTACCTTGGACTAAATCTAACGCGCGAGACAGCTCTGACGTATCAAGATCATCCGCTAACACGATGATATCGCCTTGTTGCGTGCCGGCTTGAGAAAACTGGTTGATCGCAAGTTCAATCGCGGCAGGCAGGTTTGCTCCTTGAAAAGGCATCAGCTCTGGTGACAAATTTTCGATAATGCCAGCAAGCGTGCTGGAATCCGTTGTCAGTGGACTTAAGTTATAGGCATCGCCAGCGTAAGCAATAAGTCCAGTGGCTCCCTCTTTCCATTTAGGCAGCAAATCGAGCGCCTTATAACGTGTTTGTGCTAGCCGATTGGGTTTGATGTCTGTAGCAAACATAGAGCGAGACATATCAAGCACCAAGATACGGTTTTGGTTTAACTCAAAGCTTGGTCGAGCATTGGACTGCCAGCTTGGCCCCGCTAATGAAATGCAAGTTATTGCCCAAGCTAAACCCCATAGAGTGAAGTAATGCTTAGACTGCGTGTTTTGTCCGAGCATCCGCGCTAGGTGAGGGGCAATCAGTGTGGATTTTTGGGCTCTAAATTTGTGATTAAGCAAGAGTGCGATAGGGATCACGATGAGCCCCAAAAGCCAATAAGGATTGAGGAAAATAAACTCAGCCATGTTTTCTCCTTAACAGGAATAACAATACCGATAATACAAATGCAGCGCTTAATGGATATGGAAACCATTCAGACTGTGGGCGCCAAGTTTGTGTGTCGCTAGATACGGGTTCTAGCTGGTTGATGGTGTCATAAATATTTTCGAGCTCTTCTGTATCTCGCGCTCGAAAATATTGTCCACCTGTCACCTCTGCCACTTTAGTCAGTGTTTGTTCATCTAAGTCGGCTGCGGTGTTGACTTTGCGAGTCATGAAAAACTCTTTCACCATCATTTCACCAGCGCCCACGCCCACGGTGTAAATAGTGGCGTTGTATTTTTTCGCAATTTCCGCTGCTTCTAGCGGCTCGAGCACCCCTGCAGTATTGCTGCCGTCACTGAGCAAAATCATGACTCGTTGCGGAGCATCACTGTCTACAAAGGTTTTTGTGCCTAAACCAATACCATCACCAATGGCGGTTCGTTGACCAACCAAGCCGATGACGGTTTGATTAATCTGCTGCATGACGGTTTTGCGGTCTGCAGTGAGTGGTGTTTGCAAATAAGCATGGTCGCCAAACAAAACAACTCCGAGACGGTCACCTTTTCTCTTTGCTACGAAATCAGACAGAACTTTTTTGACTGCTGTGAGGCGATCGATATATTCGCCGTTGAGTTCCATGTCTTCCTGCTGCATCGAACCGGACAGATCGACGACTAACATCAAGTCCCGATACTTGGGTTGGAATTCAACGGGATCGCCAAACCAAACTGGACGCGCACAAGCGACGACAAGAAGGCCCCAGATCGCGATTGAAAGTGCTTTTTGCAGCGCTTGCTTAGGCTTGCTGCGATTCTCATTGGTTGGTAAGTACGCCAATTTGATCTCGGCTTGTTGAGATTCTTGTGGCAGGAACTTGTATACCAGCCAGGGGATGGGCAACAAAAACAGTGCCCACCACCAGACAAATTCAATGTTTAGCCATTGGGCAAGAGCGGCTATGAGTGTTTGCTCAGTCACGGTTATTTGCCTTTTTCTTTGGTGGCAAAGCGTAGGTTATCCAAAAGACACAATCGTCTATCAAGCTTTGATGATGCCCTTGGGAGGAATTCTGATACAACGCTTCTTGCCACTGATGTTGTTTGTCTACGAATCGACTCTCTTTGGTATGGCTATCGAGAAATTCATACCAAGCGATTCCGGTTAATGGTGCGATCTCTTCACGCGGAAAGTAACTCAATGCTGCCTGGCGCAATATTTCCAGAGCAGAAGAGGGGGTATGAGGCGCGGTAGGTTGAGTTAAAAGTGTTAATGCTGTCTTTTTTGCGCGTAAGTGTTTTTTACGCCATCTCACATAAAGACAAATGCCGAAAACGAAGAGCAAGGTGGCTGCAAGCACCACCCACCATCCCCAAGCGAGCGGAAACCAATCCGGTGCGTTTGGCAAAATCAAAGGTTCAAGGTCTAGGCTTTGGTTGTTTGTTGTCATTATTATTACTGCTTAATAAATACTGC
>NZ_WXWS01000554.1:21607-26613 GCF_009904715.1 Vibrio sp. V42_P2S4T144
AGCGTGTTAAATGGAATTGCTATCGAATGGCACTGCTGCTTAATGGTTTCTTGATGTTGGGTAAAGTGGCTTTCGAGTTCTCTTCGTTGTCCTTTAGAGCCAAAGTTAAACCATTGACTATGCAGCCCATCCGAAGCTTTCACTTGACCTCTAAAGTCTGTTTCGCCTCTTTCTAACGGATCATAAAACTGAACGGCCCTTACGCTATTGTGTTGTTTGAGTCGACGTAGTTGTGCCAGTTCCGTTGGTGTTACGTGGGCAAAGTCACTGAGCATAATCAATTCGCTGCCTTTTGGGGTGAGCGTATGAAGTGTCTCCAATACTTGTGTATAAGGCAGTGTACGAGTGTCGTTGCTTGCAGTACGAGTTACTTGCGCATTATGTATGTCGACTATGGCGTTAAGAATCCGCAGCCCTTGTCTTTGTAAAGAAGAGGGGCGAAATTCAAGACATTGATGTCCGTCATCAATCACTGCGCCGATGCGATCTTTTTTAGCTAGAGTTAGCCAAATTAGAACACTGGCAAAGTGGGCCAATTGAACGGATTTGAGTACATACTTAGATCCAAAATGTAGACTAGAACTTAGATCAAGATAAAGAATGACCGCTTGCTCTTTATCTTCTGCAAACAACTTTGTATGTGCTTTACCGGTCCTAGCGGTGACTCGCCAATCAATGCTGCGAATATCGTCGCCAGGTTGATATTGGCGTACCTCCATAAAATCCATACCTCGCCCTTTTTGGCGACTGGTATGGTTACCACTCATCTGCGACCAGAGACTCTGTGCTGGTGGTAACCAACGTACAGATTGAGTGCGATATTGGAGCAGCTCTTCAAGGGTTAATGTCACCCCATTCGCATGAGGTGGTAATGAATGTGTAGCGGACATATCACTCACCTGTTTATGCACTGCCAACAAGGTTTAGCAGTTTATCGATGACCTGGTTTGCCGTAATGCCTTCCGCTTGAGCGTGATAACTCAACAATAAACGGTGGCGCAGTACCGGATAAGCCATGGTTTGAACATCTTCCGGAGAGACAAAATCACGACCAGCAAGCCAGGCGTGCGCACGTGCACAGCGATCAAGAGCGATGGTGGCACGCGGACTCACACCCATTGACAACCACTTGTCCAACTCAGTGTCATATTCGTTGGCTTGACGTGTCGCCATAACTAAACGGACGATGTACTGCTCTATCGTTTCCGCCATATGAATATCCAACACTTCTTTACGTGCGGTGAATATATCGTGTTGGCTTAACATTGGGCGTTCAACCTTTGCTTCGCCTTTTGCTTCTCCGCGGTTAATACGCAAGATAGATAGCTCATGCTCCGCATCTGGGTATTCCACTTCTAAATGCAATAAAAAGCGGTCTAGCTGCGCTTCAGGAAGGGGGTAGGTCCCTTCTTGCTCTATCGGGTTTTGAGTTGCCATAACCAAAAACAACTCTGGCAGCGGGTAGGTATGACGACCTGCTGTGACTTGTTTCTCTGCCATTGCTTCAAGCATTGCCGCTTGTACTTTGGCTGGCGCACGGTTTATCTCATCCGCAAGAATAAGCGAGTTGAAGATAGGACCTGATTGGAAAGTGAATTCTCCGGTTTCGGGACGGAAGATATCGGTGCCGGTTAAATCGGCTGGCAGCAAATCAGGGGTGAACTGAATGCGGTGGAAGTCGCCTTCAACACAGTCTGAGAGTGATTTTACTGCACGGGTTTTTGCTAACCCAGGAGGGCCTTCAACTAAAATATGCCCATCCGCAAGAAGCGCAACAAGCAGTTGCTTTACCAGATCTTGCTGTCCGATGATCTGCGACTCTAAGTATTGCTGAAGAGTTTCGAAGTTAGATTTATGCATGCTTTGGACTCTCGGTATCCATGTGATTTTCGTGTTGAGTATTGGTCATTTTCCATGTGAAAAAAGTTCCAACGCTCTATTGCAATTTATCTTTTCAATATTGGGACGCTACAGAGAATTGCAAGTACGTGCTATCTCTGAAAGTGCTTATTTGACAGTGTGTTACATTTATTTTTCATAATATAATGAGAAATGCCTCTAGTTTTGTACATATGAGCCGATAAAGATTCCGTGGTGTGCGTGTCATGAGATATGCACCTGATTCCCCTTGTGGGGCCAATAACAAGTGATTCTTTTAAAAGGTCCGAATATGTTGAAACTTCATTCCTTGAGCATCAAACAGAAGGTTGTACTTGGCATTACGTTTGCTGTTCTAGCATCAACAATCATTGTTGGTGTTATGGCTCAGCGTCATGCGAGAGATGTATTGAGCCATCGTCTTATTGACATCGAGCTACCTGCGATGTTGCAGCAAATCAATACCGAAATTGACCGCGAAGTTGTCGAAATGCAACAAGCGGCAAAACAGCTGGCTACAAACGAATTTATTGTTGAAGCCCTATCTAATACAGACCGTGATCCGTCAGTAGAAGTTCAGTTGGTTCAGCAGCTCAATAACGTTAAATCACAGTATGGTCTTAATGATGCGTCGGTAGCGAATCGTCAAACGGCATATTACTGGAATCAAAACGGATTCTTACGTCAACTTAACCGAACGCAAGATGCTTGGTTCTTTGGATTTACGTCGTCTGGTCAAGAAACGTCCGTGAGTGTGTTCCAAGAGGCAAATGGCGAAGTGAAAATGTTTGCCAATTTCCAAGATCTTAATGGTACATCAATGTCAGGTCTCTCTAAATCTATGGGAGACATGGTTGCTTTGCTCAATGGGTTTAAAATTGAAGATACGGGTTACGTGTTCCTCACTAATGAACAAGGCCAGATTCAAATACACCGCCAACAAGGTAAGAACCAAACTTCTATCACTAAACTATTTGGTAGTGACGCAAGTGCGCTGTTGAACAAAAATAGCTTCAACCTAATTAATGTGGAGTTTGAAGGGCAGGATACTTTTGTTTCTAGTTTGTATGTTCCTTCAATGAACTGGTTTGTTATTGGCGTGGTTCCCGTTGATGAAGTATTCGCAGACCTTAATGCGACAGCTAAAAAAATGCTGTTTACGACCATCATTGTTGCCGTTGTATTCATCCTCATGGGCGTATGGTTGGCAAACAGCATTACGAAACCAATCCGACTGATTGCCGATCGTTTTACCGACCTTGGGCAAGGTGAAGGCGATTTGGCGCAGCGTATTGAAATTAAGGGTAATGATGAAATTGCTCAGCTTTCAAAAGGCTTTAATGGATTTATTGAGAAGATTCATGCCACGATGAAAGAGGTTGCTCTAACCAGTGGCTCATTAAGTCAAGCGGCAGAAAGTGTGTCAACGAAAGCAACATCCACACACGACAACAGCCAAGAGCAGCGTGATCAAACCATTCAAGTAGTTGCAGCTATCAACCAAATGGGTGCGACCATCAGTGAAATTGCATCGAACGCTGCTACCGCTGCTGATACGGCAAATCAGGCTTCAGATAACACTCAAACTGGTCGAGAAGTTGTGATGAAAGCAAAAGAGGTGATCAGCCGCCTAGCCGATGATGTTGAAACAACCAATATTGTTGTTACGCAGTTGGCGTCGACAACCAAAGATATTGGCTCGATTCTGGGTGTAATTCGTGACATCTCTGAGCAAACGAATTTACTTGCGCTAAACGCTGCAATTGAGGCTGCTCGTGCTGGTGAGCAGGGACGTGGTTTTGCGGTTGTTGCTGATGAGGTAAGAAACCTAGCTTCACGCACGGCTGATTCTACAGAAGAGATTCAGCGCATGATCAATCAGCTTCAAAGTGACGCACAAGACGCGGTAAGTGCTATGGAAGCGGGCAAAGCGGTCACCATAGAAGGGGTTACTTCTACCGATGAAGCAGTCGAGGTATTAATCAGTATTTCTGAACGAATCACCGACATCTCTGATCGTAATACACAAGTTGCAACGGCGACGGAAGAGCAATCCACGGTGGTGCATACCATTAATCAAAATATCGAAGAAATCAACGCGATAAATGAAATGACAACCGCGACAGCAGAAGAGTTGGCGGATGCAAGTCGCGATCTTCAAGCGCTCTCTTCTCGTTTAGACAAGATGGTTGGTAGCTTCAAGTTATAGAGTTGGATAGAATAGGCGAAGTTTAAAAGTTCAATCATTAATTTTAGGTAAGTACTATGAATGACTTCGAAAAAGAACTAGAGCAAATTTCTCAAGAAACCGCTCAGGAGCCAGAAGTAAAACTGCCGTCGCTAGAAGAGCAAAAAGCGATCGTCGCTGAGCTGAAAAAGCTGGAAGCGGAAGGTAAGCTGACGCCAGAAGTGTTAGAACAACACTTTGGTAAGTTTAACCAAAAAAACGCAGTTCCAATCCACTAAGTTAGGTGGTGTTTTGCCTCTAACGTGCGTGATTAAATCACCTGCTCAAACACAAAAAGGGAGTTTATACTCCCTTTTTTAATGTGTGAAAAATGCTAATACCTCTCACATACTTGCCACTTAAAAATTATTGACACTTCAATGAGTTATTAATTAGTACTAGTGATTTTCATACTTGACAATACTACCGCTCTATCTAAATCTATTGCGTATTTCAATAAAAACGACCAAGGGAATGCGATCAGGATGGAGCAGCAAAAAAAAAGAAACGTTATTTTAATCACGGAGGGAAGTCTACAGTCATCTCTGTTGAAAGATGTATTGGAGACCAAACTCGGTATTAGTGTTGCTCTAATCACGCCAGATAATCTGATTCACGGAGTGTTACATGAATCTCTTGCATCAGCCATTATTGTTGATTGCAGCGTGATCACGGATGAAATTTTTCGCCGTTATGCGGAGTTTAAAGCGGCCAAGCAGAAAGACACGCTTGAAATCTTAATTAATTGTGAGCAATCCATATCGACAGAAGATCTCTTTGCTTGGCGTACTTTGGCCGGTATTTTCTATACCTCTGATGATATAAAAACGTTGCAAGTTGGTATTGGTAAGGTGCTTCAAGGAGATATGTGGTTCAGCCGTAAGTTTTCTCAGCAGTACAT
>NZ_WXWS01000125.1:0-10299 GCF_009904715.1 Vibrio sp. V42_P2S4T144
GGTTTGGTTGGGTGTAAAAATAAATATACAGGTTAGAGTTATGCAGAAAAGTGAGTTGAGCAATATTAATATTATCGAAGAACAGGTTCTTATTACTCCGGAGGAACTAAAAACCAAGCTTCCTTTGAGTGAAAAAGCACGTCGCTTTATTCAAGAGTCTCGTCAAACTATCGCTAATATTATTCACAAGAAGGATCACCGCCTGCTTGTTGTATGCGGTCCATGTTCTATCCACGACGTAGAAGCGGCGAAGGATTACGCAAAGCGCCTTAAAGCACTCTCTGAACAACTAAGTGACCAACTGTATATTGTTATGCGTGTTTACTTTGAGAAGCCGCGCACCACGGTCGGCTGGAAAGGCCTGATCAATGATCCACACCTAGACGGCAGTTTCGATATTGAACACGGTCTGCATGTTGGACGCGAACTTCTGGTGGAGCTGGCAGAGATGGAAATCCCGCTCGCGACTGAGGCTCTAGACCCAATTAGCCCACAATACTTGGCGGATACTTTTAGCTGGGCAGCCATCGGTGCTCGTACGACGGAGTCACAAACTCACCGTGAAATGGCAAGCGGCCTGTCTATGCCAATCGGTTTTAAGAATGGCACGGATGGCAGTTTGGCAACCGCAATTAACGCGATGCAAGCTGCGTCCTCTAGCCACCGTTTTATGGGAATTAATCGTGAGGGACAAGTCGCACTATTAACCACCCAGGGCAATGCTAATGGACATGTGATCTTACGTGGCGGCAAGCAAACTAACTACGATTCGGTATCCGTCACTGAGTGTGAGCAAGAGATGGCGAAATCTGGTCTTGATGCTTCATTAATGGTGGATTGCAGTCACGCCAACTCACGTAAAGATTACCGTCGCCAGCCACTAGTCGCGGAGGATGTGATTCATCAAATCCGTGAAGGCAATAAATCTATTATCGGTCTTATGATTGAAAGCCATATCAATGAAGGAAATCAATCTTCTGACTTAGCTCTTGAAGAGATGAAATACGGTGTATCTATCACTGACGCATGTATCAATTGGGATTCAACTGAGGCACTATTACGTCATGCACATGAAGAGCTAGTGCCTTTCTTAGAAAATCGTCTAAAGGCTAATTAATACAGGATTTAAGGAACATCAATGGCAGTTGAACTTAACGCATTACGCGATCAGATTGATGCAGTCGACAAGCAAATGTTGGAGCTATTGGCTCAGCGTTTAGCGCTCGTAGAGAAAGTTGGGGAAGTAAAAAGCGAACATGGTTTGCCAATTTATGCTCCAGACCGCGAAGCGGCGATGTTAGCTTCTCGTCGCGCTGAAGCTGAAAAAATGGGAATTCCTCCACAGCTTATTGAAGATATTCTGCGTCGAACAATGCGTGAGTCTTATGCCAGCGAGAAAGATTCCGGTTTTAAGTGTTTGAACCCTGATTTACGCTCAGTTGTTATTATTGGTGGTAATGGTCAATTGGGTGGCCTCTTTGGGCGTATGTTCAAATTGTCGGGCTACCAGGTCAAAGTTCTCGGTAGTAAAGACTGGGATCATGCAGATGAGATTCTAGACAACGCGGGTTTAGTCGTGGTCACGGTGCCGATCCATCTAACGGAAGGGGTGATCGAAAAACTGGGGAACTTGCCGCCAGACTGTATTCTGTGTGACCTGACTTCTATCAAGTCGAAGCCTCTGCAAGCAATGTTGAATGTGCATCAAGGTCCTGTGGTTGGTTTGCACCCAATGTTTGGCCCAGATGTTCCGAGCCTTGCCAAGCAGGTTATTGTGTACTGTGATGGCCGTGGTCACGAGCATTACCAATGGCTATTGCAACAGTTTGGGATATGGGGCGCAAGCTTGTGCCAAATCGATGCACAAGAGCACGATCATGGCATGACGTTGATTCAGGCGTTGCGCCACTTCACGTCGTTTGCTTACGGTATGCACCTAAGCAAAGAGAACCCGAACATCGATCAGTTGTTGAAGTTAAGCTCGCCAATCTACCGCCTTGAATTGGCGATGGTGGGACGACTGTTTGGTCAGGATCCGAACTTGTACGGTGATATCATTTTCTCTTCTCAAGAGAATATCGATATGATCAAGCGATTCCATCAGCGTTTAGGTGATGCGGTAGCGATTCTGGATAGCAGAGACAAAGCGCGATTCATCGAAAGCTTTAAGCAGGTGAGTGATTGGTTTGGTACTTATTCTCAACAATTTATGAATGAGAGCCAAAACTTACTCAAACAGGCGAATGATAATATTCATCGCGGCTAATCACGGGTCATTTAGCCGTGCAGAGTCCGAAACAAAAAGAGCAGCGTAAGCTGCTCTTTTTCGTGTTGATGGACAAATCAGTTCGTCGCAGTATTACTCGTATCTTCACTTGATACTGTGTTGATACTGGTATCGCGATAGGGTGAATTGGTTAAATTGACTTGTAGGCGTACAACGTTATCAATCAATTGAACCAAAGGTCCCCATTTCACTTTTTTCTCTTTTTCAAAGACGTCATTGAAGTTTTCTGGCGTCCACTCCATTAAGTATTGAGGGTTGAGTGCTCGTCCGAGGAAGCGTACTTCATAGTGCAAGTGTGGCCCTGTGGAGTTGCCAGAGTTACCGCATTGAGCAATGATGTCGCCTTTACTAACAAACTGACCGCTTTTCACTTTGAAGCGTTGTAGATGAGCAAAGGAGCTCATAAAGCCAAATGAGTGACGAATGGTGACATAGTTACCATAACCACGATTGCTCGGGCGAACGGTTTCCACCACACCGTCAGCCGGTGCCAGGATCTCTTCTCCTCTTTTACAAGTCAGATCGATACCAGTATGAACATGCCTCTTACCTGAAATCGGATTAATACGACTGCCGTAAGAAGAAGAAATACGTTGGTATGTGACTGGGCTGTCATTTGGTATCAAACGGAACATCGTCGCTCGAACAGCAGAATCGATAGCGGCTGCGTCAATTCGCTCCTCTAACCCCATGCTGTTCTCATCGATCATCAACTCTTCGTCTGCGAGACCTAAAACCGATTCAACGTCGAATACCCGTTTGCCCAATAGCTGAATTTGATTGTTTTTGTCCGTCAAAGACTGGGAAAGCGAATGATTGGTATCAAGCTGCTCTTCGTAAAGAGCCGTCACTTCGGCCTTTTCACTTTCCAGTTTGGCGATGATTTGTGTTAGTTCGTCTTTATTGTGCATCTGCTGCTGATTAAGGTACCACGCGCCACCAACGACGGCGGGTAATGCCAATACTGAAGCAAATACTGCTAGGACCGAACTGCGGCCCAAATAGAACTGCTGATCGCCGTCTTTCGTCGGGATCTGCATGATGATTTTTTTAGACATAGTTATTGTTACTTAAATAGGCGTTCATTTATTTTTCTCCTAAAAACCAGAGAGGTGCTCTAACTCTCGATTCAGAAGGTCGTTATTGCCTACATTCAATTCTATAAATCGTTTTAGTTGGCTAATGCTTTCGATGTCTATCTTAGCGATCTTCAACCTAATCTCACACTTAGAGACATTCACAATTTGCGCTTTTAACGTAATCACTTGTTCGGATTGATCAAATGAAAAAGTCACATGGACTGGAAGGGTTGGATCCAAAGCCTCAGTCTCTTCCACTTGCATGAGTAAACCATGCAAGGAAAGATCTTGAATCCTAGCTTCAATTGCCAAGTCACGTTGTTCTATCTTAGCTGGAGCTTGATGGAGAATACGTGAAAAGCGTCGTCTCTCTGTCATATGAATATTCTCGTCAGGTCGTCAAACAGAATTGAATAGTATATCAATACGAACAAAAAATGTTCGATTGTTGTTTGAAAAGTGTCGAGGTCGCTACAGAGTGACGTAAGTGCTATGTCATGTTCTTAACGAACGAGACGGGCTAATGAGCTCTTTTTATAACAAAGAAAACAAAGGCCGCTATGATAGCGGCCTTTGTACAAATTACAATCAAACTTTGTGGGTTGCGATTACTTTGCAATACGCTTGTATTTGATACGGTGTGGTTCTGCGGCTTCAGGACCCAATGTTTTCTTCAACCAATCCATGTACTCTGTGTAGTTACCTTCGTAGAAGTTAACTTGGCCTTCGTCACGGTAGTCAATGATGTGAGTCGCGATACGGTCAAGGAACCAACGGTCGTGCGAGATAACCATTGCACAACCAGGGAACTCTAGTAATGCTTCTTCTAGAGCACGCAGTGTTTCAACGTCAAGGTCGTTGGTTGGTTCGTCGAGTAGCAACACGTTACCGCCCGCTTTAAGAAGCTTCGCAAGGTGGACACGGTTACGCTCACCACCCGATAGTTCACCAATAATTTTTTGTTGGTCACTGCCTTTAAAGTTAAAGCGTGAACAGTATGCGCGAGCTGGGATTTCGAAGTTGTTGATCTTAATGATATCAGCACCTTCAGAGATCTCTTGGAATACGGTTTTAGAATCGTCCATGCTGTCACGGAACTGATCGACCGATGCCAGTTTTACTGTATCGCCCATCTCAATTGTGCCCGAGTCTGGTTGTTCAGTACCACTTAACATCTTGAATAGCGTCGATTTACCTGCGCCGTTAGCACCGATGATACCAACAATTGCACCTTTAGGGATGCTGAATGACAGGTCATCAATCAGAACTCGACCGTCAAATGACTTGGTCAGGTTCTTCACTTCAATAACCTTATCACCTAGACGCTCACCTGGTGGGATAAATAGTTCATTGGTTTCATTACGTTTTTGGTGATCAGAGCTTTGCAGTTCTTCAAAGCGAGCCATACGTGCTTTTGACTTCGCTTGACGACCTTTAGGGTTTTTACGTACCCACTCAAGCTCTTTCTCGATAGTCTTTTGGCGAGCACTCTCTTGGGAGGCTTCTTGTTGTAGACGAGCGTCTTTTTGCTCTAGCCATGAGGTGTAGTTGCCTTCCCATGGGATACCTTCACCACGGTCCAGTTCTAAGATCCAGCCCGCAGCGTTATCTAGGAAGTAACGGTCGTGGGTGATGGCCACTACGGTACCTGTGTAATCCACTAAGAAGCGCTCTAGCCAAGCAACTGATTCTGCATCTAGGTGGTTGGTAGGTTCATCAAGCAATAGCATGTCTGGCTTAGAAAGTAGCAAGCGACAAATAGCCACACGGCGGCGTTCACCACCTGATAGGTGCGCAATTTTTTGGTCCCATTCAGGTAAACGTAGTGCGTTTGCTGCACGCTCAAGCGCATTTTCTAGGTTATGACCATCTTTCGCTTGGATAAGAGCTTCTAGCTCGCCTTGCTCTTTTGCAAGTGCGTCGAAGTCTGCATCTGGTTCAGCGTATGCTGCGTAGACTGCGTCCAAACGTTTCAGAGCGTCAGCAACGTCAGCAACCGCTTCTTCAACAACTTCACGAACGGTTTTTGATTCGTCTAATACTGGTTCCTGAGGTAGGTAACCTACGTTTAGACCAGGTTGTGGACGCGCTTCACCGTCGATATCCGTGTCGATACCTGCCATGATACGTAGCAGTGTGGATTTACCTGCACCGTTCAGACCTAAAACACCGATTTTCGCACCAGGGAAGAAGCTCAGAGAGATGTCTTTAAGAATTTGACGCTTAGGTGGCACAATTTTGCTCACCCGCGACATGGTATATACGTATTCAGCCATTGCCGATCGTTCCTAAATTAACTGTCATTCAAACCCATCATTTTATACCAAGTGTTTTGTTTTTGTTACCGCATTGCAAGAATTTCCCTAACGAATGGATTTCTTATTTTGAGCTGACCGGAAACTTACACGGTTAGGGTATACACTTTTGTTATTCGTTAAGAATGACGAAGTGTTTTCTATGCGAGTTAGAAACGCTTTGTCTCCATCGTCTTAAAAGTTTGACGAGTACAATTTTTAATACACTAAGTTGCTTTACATGGACATCTGCATTCTGTGTAAATAGATGCATGTGTGAAAATTGCCTTAACATCACATGAACTCTAACAAAACTAGGCTTTAGGGCAGTATATGTCTGGGGAAAATGACACAAATGAGATTCAACGTATCTGAATTGGCTAAAAACGTATGCTGCGCCGCCGCGTTGTGTGCTATGAGTTTGAGTGCTAATGCCGCGCTGAGTTTGGAAAAGCAGCGCGAAGTATATGAGCAAGCTCAAGATTTATTAGATAAAAATGACATCGACGGATACCTTTCGATTCGTCCTAAAATTTCTGACTATCCACTAACGCCTTATGTGGATTACCGCACTTTTATTAGACAGTTACCGGAAAAGTCACCACAACAGGTAAACGAGTTTATTTCTGAGCACGAGTCTTTTCCATTTTCTCGTCGAGTTCGCGCTCCATACCTCAATCATCTTTATAAGCAAAAAGATTGGAAAACTATTACTGAGTTTCAAAAAGTCATTCCTAGTGGTGAGCGTTACCAATGTATTTTCTACGTCGCCCAGTTAAAGCAAGGCAAGAAAGTCGCGGCATTTAAAGGGGCTGAACATATGTGGTTACGTGGCATCAGCATTGCTGATGAGTGTGACCCATTATTTGCGGCATGGGACAAGGCGGGTGAGCGTACCGATGAACTGATTCTACAGCGTATGTTACTGGCGTTTGATGCTCGTAATGGCGGTTTGATGAGTTACTTGCTCAAACTGCCTAAATCAGCGCAGGCAAAGCAACAAGCCAAAGAAATGAAAGCGTTGTTTGATAATCCTTCAAGTGTTGCGGAATTCGCGAAGAAAAAACCTGCGAATGATTTTAATCGAGCGCAAAGTGAATATGCGTTAGAAAAGTTGGCTCGTATGAACACTAGCCAAGCACAAGGTGCGTACGATGCCGTCATTAAAGGACAGAAGTTTTCTCCAGAAAAAGCGCAAGAACTTGCCGACTATATTGCATTTCGATTGACTCGTACGGAGTCTGAGTCATTAGCTAAATGGCGCGATGATAAAACGAAAACCAGTCAGTACTTACCGTTGATTGAAACGCGCATCCGCTTAGCGATTCAAAATGCAGATTGGAAAGGCGTACAAGAGTGGATTGCTGTTCTAAATAAAGAAGAACAAGCCACGCTACGCTGGCAATATTGGCTTGGAAGAAGTGAAATAGCGTTAGGTGATGACATCGCGGGGAAACAGCGTTTAGCAACTCTGCTTGGGCAACGAAACTTCTACAGTGTGGCTGCCGCCAATGCAATCGGGCAATCAATCAAATACCCAACGCATACGGTTAAGTTGGATAAGAAAGTTGTTCAACCCTATCAAGACTCGTTAGCTCGTATCGAAGAGTTGATCGCGACGGATAAAATCGCAGCAGCGAAGAGTGAATGGGCACACTTACTGCGCCGCGTAGGGAAAGATGAAAAGGCGATGTTGGCGGCTTATGCATCATTTAAACGTTGGCATCACCTAACGGTGACCGCGAGTATTCAAGCGCAGATGTGGGATAATATCGAACTTAGGTTCCCAATAGCACACCGCTGGTGGTTTAACTTTTATGCGAAAAAGCACAACATTGATCCCGTCACGATGATGTCTCTCGCTCGACAGGAAAGTGCGTTAGATGTTGAAGCCCGCTCTCCAGTTGGCGCTCGTGGTCTTATGCAGATCATGCCTGCGACGGCGAAGTACACGGCACGTAAATATAAGTTGAGTTATCAAGGTACGCAGGATCTCTACAATGTAGGAAAAAATATCGAAATTGGTAGCCATTATTTGCAAGGTTTATTAGAGGATTACGATAATAATCGTATTTTTGCTCTTGCTGCTTATAATGCAGGTCCTAACAGAGTAAAAACGTGGCGAGAGCGTACCCAAGGAAAAGTGGATGCTTATGCCTTTATTGAGGCAATTCCATTTAAAGAGACGCGCGGTTATGTACAAAACATCTTGATGTTTGAAACATACTATCGTGATCTTTTGGGTATCGATGGCGCGTTCTTGAATCAACATGAGATCAATACCAAGTATTGAGTGAGGTAACTTGATGTCGCACGAACCCGAGTACAAAGACTGGCAACAGATTATTGAGCTAATTCGAACAAGTATGGGCACCCAGCAAGATGACATGCTGTTAACAATGCTGATGTCACGTGATGAGAGAGAGTCATTAATATCACGCGTTAATATAATTAACGAACTTCTTAAAGGAGAATTATCTCAACGTCAGATCAGTCAGATGCTTGGTGTGGGCATTGCCACCATTACTCGTGGCTCTAACGAACTAAAGTCGAAATCTGATGAAGAAAAAGACAAGTTGAAAGTCTTGTTAGAACAAGTTGCGGTATCTAAGTAGACAGTATATCCAATTTGCTTTTAGGCCTTGGTGTTACAATTGACTAAGATAACGTATTACAAAGGGCGGAAATATCCGCCCTTTTGCGTATCTAGAGAATAGGCTGAGTGTTATAAATTTGAAGGAAAGTGCTCAGGGTTTGTGAATGGAATCAAAGCCAGAATCAAGGCTTGGTGATAGACCGAGCTTCGAGTTAGCTGGTTTTGGGTTAGTAGGCTAATAGCGCCACCTTTCTGTTTGATGTTATCAGTACCAAACACTTTGTCCATTACATCTCCCAACTCATTCGCATCCTTGAGTTTTTCCAAGACTTTTGGCGGCAACATTAAGCTTGCAGAACGAGATTCACCGCGGTGAGTCTCTGACTCAACCACCATCCAAGCAAACGTCACGTTTGCTTCAATTCCCGCTTCGAGACCGACATAGTAATCCGCGTTTGGCATCTCTACTTTTGCGTTTTTAACGCGGTTTAGCGCACCACGATGAGTTTCTTCATTCGTCATGGGCTGATCTGCGACCTCACTCGGTACACTGATGCCAACGAAGTTGAACTCTTGATGCGGAAATGCATTACGAAATGCACTTTGAACTGCATTAATTTTGGCTGGGTTTAGCGATGCGATTACGACTTTTTGGGTTGCCATGATCTTTTTACTCACTGGTGTCTATTAACTCAATTTTACTTGCGTAGGCTTTACGTTCTCACTCGGGTAACAGCCTAATACTTTCAAGTGCTTAGTGATTTTTGTTAGCTCTTCAAGTGCCTGTTGCATTTCTGTCGAAGCAAGATGTGATGTCAAGTCTACGTAGAACATCTCTTCCCACGGGTTCCCCATAATTGGGCGTGATTCCAGCTTGGTCATATTGATGCCGTAACGTTGCAGCACTAATAGTGTTTCAACCAATGAGCCTGCCTCTTGGGAGGTCGACATGATCAATGTGGTTTTTGCTGGAATCTGAGTAGAAACTTCAACCGGTTTACGAGCAACCACGATAAAGCGAGTATGGTTTTCGGTTTGGTTTGCGATGTTGCCTTGAATTGCTTGCAAGCCATATAGCTTACCGCTTGATGCATTACCAATTGCAGCCACATCATCACGATCCATCTCTTGGACTTGCTGCATTGCATCTGCTGTGCTCGCGCAGGATTCCAGCTTTACCCCTTTCATACGGCTTAAAAACTCACTGCACTGTTGGTGTGGCTGAGGGTGAGAATACAGCGTTTTAATATCTTCCAGACGAATGTCTTTTTTCGCAACCAAGCAGTGTTCGATTGGTTGAGTTAGCTCTCCAACGATGTAAAGCGTCGTGTGTTGTAGTAAGTCATACACTTCATTAATAGAGCCTGAGCTGGTGTTTTCGATTGGCAGAACGCCATAATCAGCATGGCCAGATTCAACCGTTTGAGTCACTTCTTTAAAGTGCTCGCAGTTGAGCTCGATAAGCTCCGTATTTTTACGACTGAAGTATTCGCGACTTGCCAAGTGCGAATAAGAGCCTTTGGCTCCTAAAAAAGCGACGCGAGCAAGTGGCTTACGGCTTTGCTGTGGGTTAACGAGATTTTGCAGATAACTTTGTTGAAGCAGAACTGAGTCTTCAATGATGGTATGGAAAAGTTTGGTGATGTACTGCGCGTCAAGTTCGTATTTATCTTGGCCATTAGAAATCAGCTTGACCAATAATTGCTGTTCACGGACGGCGTCGCGAACAGGCTTTGAGGTTTGTACTTTGCTTTTGGCTACTTCAATGCTGAGTTTACGGCGCTCAGACAATAAGCTGAGAAGTTGGTCATCCAACTCATTCAAGCGTAAACGAATTTCTTCGAGGGAAATAGGTTGGTCAGTCATCAATTCTTTCCTTATAAAAAAGCCTCCCGATTTGGGAGGCTTTCTGTTTGTTTTTGACTTTTCTTTCACAAACGAGTTCGCCCCTCCAACTATGGGAGGAAAAAGAAGTCAAAAATAAACAGTGAGGTTAAATGCATAAATAGTGCTTAATTTATGAGTGTTTAAACACAATAAGCA
>NZ_WXWS01000449.1:0-10266 GCF_009904715.1 Vibrio sp. V42_P2S4T144
TTCTTACACTGCTTCTAGGCGACCATGATTAATCAAATCATAAATATTCTTTTCCCTGTTTTTGCTCTTGTCGGAGTTGGCTATTTGGTCGGTCGTTACATCAAGCCTGACTTTCGCCCAATAAACCGCATTAATATTGAGGTTTTTACGCCAGCACTGGTATTTTCGTCACTCGTTAGCATGCCGCTCGATTCAAATCAGGGGCCGCTTCTTTTGGCGGCAATTGTTGCGGTTTTAATTCCCGCACTACTCATGATCCCGGTATGTCGATGGACGTCACTCTCGTTTAAAACCTGGGCGCCACCACATATGTTTCGGAATAGCGGAAATCTAGCTATTCCTTTGTTTACCTATACGTTTGGAGAAATTGCGCTGTCGTCAGCAGTGCTTTTATTTGTCGTGTCAGCATGCTTGCATATCAGCTTAGGCGTAATGCTGCTTAGTCATGGCAACCCTTTTAAGCAAATAGTCAAGATGCCAATCTTTTTAGCAGCGTCGTTGGCTCTGTTTCTCAACGTGTCAAATGTGGGTGCATGGGCGCCTTTATACGAAGCCACTGCTCTACTTGGGCAAGCGGCCGTACCCGTGATGCTTTTATCTCTGGGGGCACAAATGTGTCATTTACGGTTGGACGGTTTAAAGATTGGTGTGTTGTGTACCGTGCAGTCACTGGCAACTGGTGCTGTCGCTTTTGCACTTATTTATTGGTTAATTCCCCTTCCAACGATGCAATTGCAAATGATGGTGCTCTTCACAATGCTGCCGCCAGCCGTCATGAATTACCTATTTGCGGAAAGACTGAATATAGAACCCATGAAGGTGGCGTCAATGGTACTATTTGGCAACTTTTTCAGCATTCTTACGCTGCCTCTTCTGCTTAGCTATACCCTCTCACTCGCTGCCTAACCGCCAATAAGCTATCGTTAGCGTGTATTAGCTGAAAAACAATACGTTCCTAATCTCGGGTAAGGGCCATCCCTAGTTTGGTCTAGTATTTTAAAATAATGAGGGGTGGTGCGAGCAGTAAGGAACTTGAACAACGATAAGGTAATCCTAAAAATAAAAAAACCCTGCCAAACTGGCAGGGTTTTCATTTCTTAAGAAGATACGTTACGCGAGATTAGTCACGTAGAGACGCACCAAACTTCTCAGAAACGTGAGCAACGATAGCGTCAACCGCACCAGCGATATCTGCATCTTCAAGCGTACGCTCAAGTGACTGTAGAGTCAGAGCGATTGCTAGGCTCTTCTTACCTTCTTCAACGCCTTTACCTACGTAAACGTCGAACAGTTTTGCATCTTTAAGGAACTCGCCACCTTGCTCTAGACAAGCGTTAACAATGTCACCAGATGCAACAGCTTCATCCACTACTACCGCGATATCACGACGGTTTGAAGGGAATTTAGAAAGTGCTACCGCTTCTGGGATCACTTTGCTGTTAATTGCAGACCATTCGATTTCGAATACGATAGTACGACCATTTAGACCGAACTTACGCTCAAGCTCAGGGTGAACGGTACCGATCACGCCCACTTCTTTGCCATCTACGATGATTGCCGCAGATTGACCTGGGTGAAGTGCTGGGTTAGCTTTTTTGCTTTCAGGTGACAGTGCAGCGAAAGAGTACGCTTTTTCGTTCGCAGATAGCTCTAGAATCGCTTCTAGATCGCCTTTAAGGTCGAAGAAATCAACCGTGTTAGTTTCGATATCCCAATGTTCTTCACCGCGAGTACCAGCGATAACACCCGCTAGCATAGGCTCTTGGCGCATGCCGTTTTCTGCAGATTCACATGGGATGAAACGTAGGCCGTATTCGAATAGACGAACGCGTGGCTGTTGACGCTTCTGGTTGTGAACAACCGTGTTCAGCAGACCTTGGATAAGACCAAGACGCATTGCTGACATGTCTGCAGAAATTGGGTTTGGAAGTACTAGAGGCTCAACACCAGGTACAACTAGCTTTTGCTGCTCAGGCTCAACGAAGCTGTATGTGATTGCTTCGTGGTAACCACGGTCAACAAGAAGATCACGAACGCGTTTCAGTGGAAGATCCGCTTCAACGTGGTTGTGCATCTTAAGTGCTGCTGCTGGGTTTTGGTTAGGAATGTTGTCGTAACCGTAGATACGGCCAACTTCTTCAATCAGATCTTGCTCGATAGCGATATCGAAACGCCATGTTGGCGCTACTGCCACCCAACCTTCTTCTGAAGCTTCTACAGTCAGACCTAGGCGCTCTAGGATTTCTACTACATCAGCATCAGCGATGTGGTGACCTAGTAGGTTGTCTAGTTTCGTGCGACGTAGTGCAACTTTGTTTGGCTTAGGTAGGCCTGCTTCAGATTCTACAGCTACAACAGGTGCTACTTCACCACCACAAATTTCAACAAGAAGCTGTGTTGCACGCTCCATTGCGCTCACTTGTAGTGCGTAATCCACACCACGCTCGAAACGCATTGAAGAATCAGTGTGAAGACCGTAGCTACGTGCGCGGCCACGGATGTGGTCAGGTGCAAAGAATGCACACTCTAGTAGAACGTCTTTAGTCTCAGTTGTTACACCAGACTCTTCACCACCAAAGATACCTGCGATTGCAAGTGCTTTGTTGTGGTCAGCAACTACTAGTGTATCTGCGTTTAGTTCTGCTTCGTTGCCGTCAAGAAGCGTTAGCTTCTCACCTTGCTCAGCCATACGAACTACGATGCCACCTTCGATCTTCGCTAGATCGAATGCGTGCATTGGTTGGCCTTGCTCTAGAAGAACGTAGTTAGTGATGTCTACTACAGGGTCGATAGAGCGAATACCACAACGACGCAGTTTCTCTTGCATCCATAGTGGTGTTTCAGCTTGAACGTTTACGTTCTTAATAACACGACCTAGGTAACGAGGACACGCAGCAGGAGCTTTCACTTCGATAGACACTTTATCGTCGATTGAAGGGGCAACTGCTTCTACTAATAGCTCTGTCACGTCAGCACGGTTTAGTACGCCAACTTCACGAGCTAGACCACGAATGCTGAAACAGTCAGCGCGGTTTGCCGTTAGGTCTACGTCTACTGTTACGTCGTCTAGACCTAGGAATTCACGGAAATCGGTACCGACTACTGCGTCTTCTGCTAGTTCCATGATACCGTCTGACTCAACGTCGATACCTAGTTCAGTGAATGAACAAAGCATGCCGTGAGATGGCTGGCCACGTAGTTTCGCTTTTTTGATTTTGAAATCACCTGGAAGAACAGCACCAACTGTTGCTACTGCTACTTTCAGACCTTGGCGACAGTTAGGTGCGCCACAAACAATGTCTAGAAGCTCTTCTTCACCCACGTCAACTTTAGTTACGCGCAGTTTGTCTGCATCTGGGTGTTGACCACATTCAACAACGTGACCGACTTTAACGCCAGTAAAAGAACCTGCAACAGGAAGAACGTCGTCTACCTCTAGACCGGCCATTGTAATTTGGTGAGTTAGCTCGTCAGTAGTAACCGCAGGGTTTACCCACTCACGAAGCCATGATTCGCTGAATTTCATGTTGATGAACCCTCTGGATTACTTGAACTGTTTTAGGAAACGAAGATCGTTCTCGAAGAACGCACGTAGGTCGTTCACGCCGTAACGAAGCATTGTTAGACGCTCAACACCCATACCGAATGCGAAACCAGAGTATTTTTCAGGATCGATACCTACGCTACGTAGCACGTTCGGGTGAACCATACCGCAGCCTAGTACTTCTAACCATTTACCGTTTTTGCCTTTCACGTCTACTTCAGCTGAAGGCTCAGTGAATGGGAAGTAAGATGGACGGAAACGTACTTCTACTTCTTCTTCGAAGAAGTTACATAGGAAATCGTGCAGGATGCCTTTCAGCTGAGCAAAGTTTACGTTCTCATCAACCAGCATGCCTTCCACTTGGTGGAACATTGGCGTGTGCGTTTGGTCGTAGTCGTTACGGTATACACGGCCTGGTGCGATGAAACGGAATGGTGGTTTACCATTTTCCATCGTACGGATCTGTACGCCTGACGTATGAGTACGAAGCATCAAGTCTGGGTTGAAGAAGAAAGTATCGTGGTCAGTACGCGCTGGGTGATCAGCTGCGATGTTTAGCGCATCGAAGTTGTGGAATGCATCTTCGATCTCTGGTCCAGCCTCGGTGTTAAAACCAAGTTCGCCAAAGAACTTCTCAATACGCTCTACAGTACGAGTTACTGGGTGTAAACCACCGTTTTCAATACGACGACCTGGTAGTGTTACGTCGATTGTTTCTGCTGCTAGTTTTGCTTCAAGCTCAGCACGTTGTAGTGCATCTTTACGAGCTGCGATAGCTTGCTGAACTACGCCTTTCGCTTTATTGATCTCTTGACCAGCTTCACGGCGTTCTTCTGGTGGTAGTTTGCCTAGGCTTTGAAGTTGAGCAGTTAGCTCACCTTTTTTACCCAGATACTGAACACGCACTTCATCAAGTGCGACTAGCGATTCGGCAGCTTCAATTGCAGTGCTCGCGCTAGCAATGATCTCTTCTAGATGTTGCATCGTTTCCTCATCTACCTGTAGGTAGTGTCCATAAGGGAGTGATTGGTTTTTTGATAGCTGTACATAGTAGCCAAACCGGGCACCAATGCCAAATTGAATTACGAAAAGAAGAGGTTATTGAATAAAAAGAGCACAAAAACGTCAAAAATGTCATCTTTAGTTAATCTGCCGTTTAGTTGTGCCCTTTTGTTTTAGAAATAGTATTGAATAGATAGCTCGATAAAATCGTCATCTCTAGCGAAGTAGAGCAAATCATTTGGTGTTTCATTTTTAAACAACCAAGCATCAATTTGCCACTTAACGTGATTCGATATTCGGCTCGATGCTTCTAACTTAGCATTGTAAACATTAGCGTTATCTAAATCCTTCGTGATTCCCATCAATACTTCCGTTCCGTCCTCATCATTGAGCGCCCAACGAATACCTGCAAACACATCATTTTGACCGATAGTTTGTGCGTTGTTCCCACGACTGTCATAGAGGTACTCACCAATAACTCCCACATCCCAAACCGTGTCAAATGCACCGACGAAGGTATACTCAAAACCCGTCACAAGACCGACATGATTATCAGCGCTATCTCGATAAACACTTTCTAGTTTCCATAACCAATCGCCAACAATTCCTTGCACATCCAGACCGACATGACTCATCAGAGCGTAGTAAGGCTTTAATTCTCCGTACTCTAAACGAAAGTAAGGATCCCGGTTTGTTCCATATAAATAGCTTAGGCCTACGTCCCAATCGCCAAGCATTTTCGAATATCGAAAAGCCACATCTACGTGCTTCTCTTCTCTGCTTGATTCATAGATAGCATCATCAGAGACAACGGGTTCGGTTCGCAAGCGGCCTTCTGTACCCGCAAACGTTCGTTCCCTAAAGTAAGGTAACAACATTGCGTGGACGGTGCCCCAGTCTTTGAAAGAGGTAAAATGTAACATCGGCTGACCGAGTTTATCTTCACCATCGACGGCTTCAATGGCATCTGTTTGGTTTACTACATCAACTAAATGGGCTGATTCAGTCACTCCCCAAAAGACCTTACTAATCCCAACTCGAAGCTCATAATCATCCCAATAAGTCAGATAAAGTGCCTCTCGTATGTCACCATGACTTCGCTCATCGTCTAGACCATCCAGACGATAGAAAGGTGTGAAAGTAAAGTTTGCATCACCATTTTGCATCTCCCAGTAAAATTCTGGCTGCAAAACCAATGACGTTTGCGCTTTGCTCTGACCCTGAGAGCCCGTTTTAAAAAACTGACGATGCTCAATATTGACTTGTCCTGCAAGCTCGACGGCAGTCAGAGGCATCGAGTAAAAAAAGGCTGCTGCACTAAGCAACAACCCAGCATTTAATCGCTTCATTTTTCCTCCACTATCTCACTCGCTTCAACACATTCTTATGAAAGTCATTGTCTTGTAATCCAGTGTTAAAACGCATTTCGCTAGTCGTTAGCTCAGTACTTTTTCCTGTTTGATGGTTTGTCATCGCCATAGTGTGCGCTCGCCAATATTGGTTGAGATATTGCTTGTAATCGGAAAAAGAAAGCGTTTTTAACAAAGAGCCTTTGCGGTCGTAAAACTCAACTTTAAGTGGACGATAATGCGCTTTATCTAACCATACCGTTTGCTTGGTATAACCTGAGTTCTTATCGGTCGGAATTTGCTCTACGACGAAAACATCTTGCCCGTTTATGCTGTCATCTTTTAGGTAGTTGAAACGGTATTTTTCAATCTCAAAGGAACTGAGATCCTCATACGCGAATTCACTGCCCATAAAAGGACCTGATTTGTTACGCGAGGAAATACGTTTCACACGTTTCAGTGCAGGAAGGTAAAGCCATTGGTCATCGGCACCCACCGTATGAGAATGGTTAAGAAACGCCGTGCCTTTTACATCTCTCGGTTCATCAAATATCGTGAGCCCTTTGTCACCATCGCCATCAACTTCGAGTGATTGTAAGCGCATTAAACGTGTGCTGCTTTCTCCTTGCGCGTTTCGCAGAATCATTTGCATCGTAGCAACAGAATCCCCCCACCCTTCATCACGGGCTTTGCGCTCTTGGGCAATTTCTAGTCCTTTGGCTTCATCCGCCAACACCGCATGACTCATAATAAGCGAGACAGAAAGTACTGATACTTTTAAGGCATTTTTTACTAAATTCATGTTCGATCCTTTAATTCGTTATGACTGAGTAACAGTCTTGGTTTGAGAGTCAGTTGATTTAAGCTTATTTCGGCGCTCCACCTCGTCGTAAACGCCTTTGTCAAACAACATCAGTAGAGTCGGTAGGAAGATGAAATCCACAACAAGGGCAATAAAGATGACAATGGCACTCAGCTGTCCCATATCGGCATTTAAACGGAAGCTCGACATCGCCAGAACAGAGAAACCAGCAACAAGCACGACCGTCGTAATCCAGAGTGCGCGCCCCACGGTACGAAAGGCGTAGCGAACCGCTTGCTCCGCACTGTGGCCATCTTTACGAGCGTGTTGATATTTAGAAAGAAAGTGAACGGCGTCATCGACAACAACACCAAGCGTTAATGTCACAACGACAGACAATCCCAAGTTAATCTCGCCAGAAACCAGCGCCCAAATACCAAAACCAATAAGCGCAGGAGCAATATTCGGGACAAGACTAATTAAGCCAAGCTTGAACGAACGCAAGGCAAAGATCAGTAATGCAGAGATTAAGACAAGAGTAATGGGCAAGGTTGACAGCATGCTGGCCATATTCGTTTCACCAATATGCGCAAACATCAGTGAAGGACTAGACGCAACAACATCATATTGAGGCGCGTTTTCGTTAAACCATTGGTAAATGCGATTTTCCAAATCAACAAGCTCGACGCTGCCCAAGTTCTCCACGGTGAGAACCATCTTGATCGACGACTTATCTACATTGATTTGGTTGTTCAAATCTAAACCATACGGTAGTGACATTTCATAAAGCAGCAGATATTGAGCCGCTAATTCTCTGTCTTGAGGGAGCGAGTAATAAGCCTGATCATCTCCATGCATGTTCTTGTTTAGGCGCTTATAAACATCGCTCAAGGTCGCAACATGGTCCGTTTCTGGCTGCAACCTTAGCCAGTCAGTAAATTTACCCACGGAATTGAGAAAATTAGGATCGGCAATGCCCTGCGATTCGTTGGTTTTTATCGCGATACTGATGTTCGCCATGCCACTGATTCGCTCTTCCATAAAATCAGCCGCTCGGCGAAATTCATTGCTATGGCCAAAGTACTCGACGGATTCATCATTGACTTTGTTCAGCGGAATCAAGCTCGCACTCGCGACAATAACAAGCACCGACAACGGCAATAACGCATGTCGCTTTGACACCACGAAATCTCCTAAATGATCCATAAAGTGCTTTCTTTCATCAGAAGTATCCGACTTCACCGTAACCGGAAGGATATTAAGCAAGGCGGGAAGTAACGTGATGGAAAGGAAACAAGCAACCATGACGCCAAGGGCTGATAGGTTGCCGAAATCTCGCAGGATTGGAGAATCCGACATATTCATCATTAAAAAGCCGATCGCGGTGGTAATGGAGGTAATCAAGATAGGCATGAAATTGAGCGCAATACTTCGCTCAATAGAGTGGGCTTTACTAAAGCCGTTTTGCATAGACTGACGCATTGTCGCGATGATGTGTACACAGTCTGCGACGGCAAGCGTCATCACCAAGGTAGGCACATTAACGGTCGCCGTGCTTAAGAACATACCAGCCCATCCTGACAAGCCCATTGTAACCATAACCGAGCCGATAATGACGATGAGCGTCGCGATGACGCTAAGCAATGAGCGCAACATGATGGTCAGAAACACCAATATCACTAGTAACATAGTTGGCACTAATGTTGCGCTATCGTCTTGGGCTGCGGTCATAAACGCGTAGTTCATTGCAATAATACCAGCCTTGTGGAATTCCGTGTCTGGGTACACTTGCTGATAACGCTCAATCATTCCGTTTATGTAAGCAACCACCTCTTGTACTTCAGCAGTTTTATCTATTTCAGGGAGTTGGACCGTAATGTTTACGACCGTGACATCTCCTTTTTCAGAAATCAGTGAACTTTTCAAAACCGGCTCACTCAACGCAATACTTTTGACTTTCTCTATTCGTTGAGGTGTCAATTCATATTCGCTATACAGTAAATCTTCGACAAGAAGATCATCTTCAAACGCTTCGGTATGCTGGTAGTTAGCGAGGGAATCAACGCGGGTGGAGTATGGAACTTGCCACGCCTCGTCAGTGATCTGCTGAATAAGAGATAATGTGCTAGGAGTAAAAACAGTGCCGCTCTTTGGCGCTATAACCAAAGCAAGACTGTCAGATTTTGCAAAGGTGGTTTGAATTTCATCAAACGCAAGTAACTGCTCATTTGTTCCATCAAAGAAGATGTCGTAATCTCCTCTAAAGTAAAGATTTTTTCCTCCAATGGTTGCTATGACAATCAATAAAACGGTAGCAAGCATCACCAATACACTGTAATTCGTTGGTAGCTTACCCCACCCTGAACGGGCGTATTGTTGAACGTTGTGATGTGGCATCACACTCTCCTTTTGTGACGTTTCGTCAAATTTAAAAACTAAAAAAAACAGCAAATGCTGTAAATAACCAGACAAACTCGACATGCAAACTTTAGATCGAATGAATTTGGCTACATAAGTTAGTTTTTAGTAACTTCCTATGCTTCTCGTGATCATTGGCTGAACGCCAACCTTCGAGATTCAATGACGATTCGTCACAATAGTGCGATAAAAAAGCCAACCATAACGTCAGATTGGCCTTTCCAGTTTATTAGCGATTCACTGACTCTAAATAAGCAAGCTCTTCACTAAATAACTCCTGCTCCACTCGACGCCAGGTTTTACGGTAGTCCCATTCTGTAGATAAAGGCGACCAACCTAAACCATCAAGTAACATATTCGCGTTGTGCAGTACTGAGAATGGGTCTTGAATTCGCTGAATACATCGACTGTTCGATGCATTTTGCGCCAAAGCGTTTGAACCGAATGCAATAGACCAGTTGGCGAATACAATAGCATCAGAACCAATTGCGGGAGAAAACTTAAGATCACCACATTCTACCGCATTGTTCACCAGCGCATCAGCACCATCTATTACTTGTTCTTCCAAGTTATTCAGTTCATTCACACGTTTAGGCGAAGCCTTCTCTAGAACCCAAGGCGTCTTTGCAACAATCGCACAAGTTGATAGTACTGGCTCCATACGAGCGTAAATACGATAACCTACATGCATCGCAATGATTTTTTCTCTGGTATTGCCATTAAATTTGGCGGTACGTTCGAAAAATATTGCTTCGCTTTTCAGCGAATGAATACAAAGCGCAAGAATCACATCTTCTTTGCTGCAAAAATGATTGTAGATCGTCCCTTTAGAATAAGGGCTTGACGCTGTAAGCTTGTCCATCGTTAAGTTGGCAAAGCCTTGCTCTTGAACTAGAGACTTAGCCAATTGAATAAGCTCTATCTCACGATCAGCAATCGCCTGTTGCTTTTTTGTTAGCCCTGAAGACACACGACATCCGTCTTGCTTGCTATATTTTTTACAGCGAAAGTTAAACATAATCCTTTGATCCGTATACCAACACACTCCCAATAATTGTAACACGATTCTTTAATACAGGAACGTAACTAAAGTTGACGAACCGTCACAAATGACACTTCGTCATAATAGATCAAAAAACAAACATTTCAAG
>NZ_WXWS01000429.1:0-10220 GCF_009904715.1 Vibrio sp. V42_P2S4T144
GAACTTGGTCACTTAAAAACCGTTTCTCAGCCTAAGAAATGCGGGCGTAGATCACGAAAAACCCGTTGTCAGTTCCAATTGGAAAATGTGTGGTAAATTGATTGGGTACTAAGCAATCAAACAAACGGTTTTGGCGAACCGTTTACTACAACAAGATTCATCAGAACATCGAACGGGGAATTGTTATGATATCACCAGATGCCAAGATCAAGATACAAAATTTTGGTCGTTTTCTGTCAAACATGGTAATGCCAAACATCGGCGCGTTTATCGCGTGGGGCTTTATCACTGCTCTATTTATCCCAACTGGATGGCTACCAAACGAAACGTTAGCCTCTATGGTTGGCCCAATGATTACCTACTTGCTGCCACTACTTATCGGTTACACCGGTGGTAAATTAGTTGGTGGCGATCGTGGTGCGGTAGTCGGTGCAATCACAACAATGGGTGTGATTGTCGGCACAGACATCCCAATGTTTATGGGGGCAATGATGGTCGGCCCAATGGGCGGCTGGGCTATCAAGAAATTCGATAACTACATCGATGGTAAAGTAAAAAGTGGCTTCGAGATGCTGGTTAACAACTTCTCTGCGGGCATCATCGGCATGCTATGTGCGATCCTTGCTTTCATCTTTATCGGTCCATTCGTAAAAATTCTTTCTGGTGGCTTGGCGGCCGGCGTTAACTTCCTAGTTTCTGCTCACCTACTACCACTGACTTCAATCTTCGTTGAACCTGCGAAGATCCTTTTCCTAAACAATGCGATCAACCACGGTATTTTCTCTCCACTGGGTATCCAGCAAGCGTCTGAAACAGGTCAGTCGATCTTCTTCCTAATCGAAGCAAACCCAGGTCCTGGTCTAGGTATCCTGCTAGCTTACATGGTGTTTGGTAAAGGTACGGCTCGTCAAACTGCAGGTGGTGCATCAATCATCCACTTCTTCGGCGGTATCCACGAGATTTACTTCCCATACATCCTAATGAACCCTCGCCTAATCCTTGCGGCTATCGCAGGTGGCATGACTGGCGTATTCGTTCTAACTATCTTTAACGCAGGTATCGTTTCTCCAGCATCACCAGGTTCAATCTTTGCAATCTTGTTGATGACTCAGAAAGGCTCAATCGTTGGTGTTCTAGCGTCTATCGCAGCAGCAACAGGCGTGTCATTCGCCGTAGCAGCACTGCTAATGAAGACTCAAACGTCAACAGAAGAAGACGGTGATGAAGCAGCACTAGAAAAAGCAACATCACAAATGAAAGACATGAAATCTGCATCTAAAAACGATGCGGTGGTAAACAGCCAAAGCAAAGGTGACGTAGACCTAGCGACAGTACAAAGCATCATTGTCGCTTGTGATGCGGGCATGGGCTCGAGTGCAATGGGCGCGAGCATGCTACGCAAAAAGGTTCAAGACGCAGGTCTGAACATCCACGTAACCAACCTTGCCATTAACAGCTTACCAGAGAGTGCAGATATCGTGATTACTCATAAAGACTTAACGGATCGTGCACGTAAGCATGCTCCAAACGCACACCACATTTCATTGACTAACTTCCTAGACAGCGAGATGTACAACCAGCTAGTCACCAAACTACTAGCAGCGCAAAACCAATCCGCAGCCAATGACGACCAAATGGTAAAAGTTTCGCTCGTGGCAGCAAACGACGACAACTTCGAGCCACAGCAAACGTCGGTGTTCCAAATCCAGCGTGAAAACATTCACCTAGGTTTGAAAGCTGCCAACAAAGAAGAAGCGATTCGCTTCGCGGGCAACAAGTTGGTCGAACTTGGCTACGCAGAACCAGAATACGTAGACGCGATGTTTGAGCGTGAAGCATTGGTTCCAACTTACCTAGGCGAATCTATCGCAGTACCTCACGGTACGGTAGAAGCGAAAGACCGCGTGAAGAAAACTGGCATTGTAATCTGCCAATACCCATCGGGTATCCAATTTACTGAAGACGACGATGATGTAGCGAAACTGGTTATCGGCATTGCCGCTAAGAACGATGAGCACATTCAGGTGATTACCACCATTACGAACGCGCTCGATGAGCCGGAGGCAATTGAGAAGCTAACCAGCACCAACGATGTGGAAGAGATTCTAAACATCCTTGGCGGTCAACAAGCGGCTTAATTACCCCTTTAATTTGCTCCTGAGGCAAATGAGGTCAGCTGTCACCCCCTATGCGGTTGGCCTCCCCCTAGTTTCGTAAGTCAACATTTTAGACATTGGTAGGTAAGAATTATGAAAAACGCAGTTCATTTTGGCGCAGGTAACATTGGTCGTGGCTTCATCGGTAAACTATTAGCAGATGCAGAAGTCGAGGTCACATTTGCAGATGTAGACGCTCCACTCGTCGACCAACTGAGTCACAAGCAAGAATACAAAGTAAAAGTGGTCGGTACGGAATGCCAGATTGACACCGTAACCCACGTCACCGCTGTTAACTCCGCCAGCGAAGATGTCATCGATCGCATTGTAAAAACTGACTTGGTAACAACTGCCGTAGGTCCCAACGTACTGGACATCATTGCAAAAACCATCGCGACCGGCATTGCAAAGCGCTTTGCGGCAGGCAACGAAAAACCGTTGAACATCATCGCGTGCGAAAACATGGTTCGTGGCACGACTCACCTAAAAGGTGAAGTGTACAAACATTTGGATGAATCATTACACGCGAAAGCAGACGAGCTAGTTGGCTTCGTCGACTCCGCAGTGGACCGCATCGTACCACCAGCAGAAGCCGCGAACGATGACCCACTAGAAGTCACGGTAGAGAGTTTTAGTGAATGGATTGTGGATGAACAGCAATTCAAAGGTGAAATCCCTGATATCGCAGGCATGGAAAGAACCAACAACCTAATGGCATTCGTAGAACGCAAGCTATTCACTCTCAATACAGGCCATTGCATTACCGCTTACCTAGGTTGCTTGAAAGGCCATCGTACCATTCGTGAAGCAATTGAAGACCCAAGCATTCACGCTGAAGTAAAACAGGCGATGCAAGAGAGTGGTGAAGTGCTGATCAAACGTTACGGCTTCGACCGTGACATGCACAACGCCTACATCGAGAAGATTTTAGGACGCTTTGCCAACCCATACTTAGTGGATGAGGTGGATCGCGTAGGTCGTCAACCAATTCGAAAATTGGGTGCAAACGATAGATTAGTGAAGCCTTTACTCGGTACAATTGAGTATGGCACTGAAAATCAAACACTTTTGAAAGGCATTGCCGCTGCGTTGAAGTACACTAACGACACTGACCCACAAGCCGTAGAGCTACAAAACTCATTAAAAGAAGTGGGTGTGAAGAAGACGCTAGCGACATACACAGGTCTTGCAGAAGACAGTGCTGAAGTGGCTCAAATCGAGACACTTTACAACCAACTTTGATTTACCTAGGGGAGCTCGGCTCCCCTTCTATGTCCTTCTCTGCTTGAAGAGTTGGGATAGCTAATAATTAGAAATGTATTCAGTATATGGCAGATAACATCAACGAAACCGAGATCATTGAGCGATTAAACAGCGCACCATCGGTACGAGGCTTTTTCATTGCAGCAGTCGACGTTTTTAACGATTCGATCGACGGGTTGGTGCAAAGAATCTTTCGTAAAGATAACTTCGCTGTTCAATCGGTTGTCGGTCCGCTGCTACAAGACTCTGGACCGCTGGGCGATCTGTCTGTTCGTTTGAAGTTATTGTTTGGCTTGGGAGTGCTCCCCGATGACATTTACCACGACATCGAAGACATCATCAAACTCAAAAACCAACTCAATAGTGACGCTTCAGATTACGAATTCACTGACCCGAATATTCTAGAACCAATTAAGAAACTGCACTTGGTGAAGAAAATGGGCATGGTACAACTGGAAGTCAGCGAACCAGATGACGACATCGACCTTGAGTTTTATCAGCTACAACTGCAACGTCAACAACAAATCATTAAGTCAGGGCTCTCACTTGCCATTGTCGAGATTTGCAATGAGCTCGGCAAAGACAGCCCTTTTTAATCGAAAAACTGGCACGGAAGCCTCCTCAACTCGCCCCTCTTTTTGCACATTCTTCTATACAACGTGCGTGAAAGCCATCACAGTCCATATTCCGATGTCTCTGTAACATCAGACCAATCTATCGCTAGTATTGAAACGGGATCGCATGCTTTCAATCGAAGACACTAAAACTAAGTGGGAGTTTTTCCAGAAACACCACTGGGTATCTCCAGAATTTTCCCGCACTCCCGTCCTCGAGTCGTGGGAGCGTTGCATAAAGCAATGCAGCCCTTACACCTGGTCAAAACCACATATTGCCTCTGGATTTACCTTCTCATCTCTAATGAAGCGCAACGAACATCTCATCGAATGCGCCACGACCGTACTTGAAGACACTTACGACATGCTAGGGGACGAAGACCTGGTATTGATGGTAACCGATGGCAACGGCTGTATTCTCTCCACCGTCGGGCACGACTCTATGCGACAAGAGATGCAAACGCTCGGCATAAAACAAGGCTGTTTTCTCTCCGAAGGAAAGATAGGCACAAATGCAGTCAATCTCTGTATCAACACTCATATCCCGTGTGAAGTTTTCGCAGCAGAACATTTTAATCGCCACTTACATCCTTATGCCTCTGTAGCTGCGCCTGTTTTCGACCAGTTTGGCAAGTTACGCGGTACAACATGCCTTTTCAGAAAAGCGGAAAGCTATAAGAAAGAAGACTTAGTCATCATCGCGTCGAGCGCGAAAGAAGTCAGCTTGCAAATCCACATTCAGTCGGAACAAGAAAACATGAACCGCCTCACTTGTGCGCATAACGCAACGTTAGAGTGCATGGATGACGGCCTTATGGCCTGGGATGAAGAAAGCCGTATAACCATGGTAAATCACCAATCAGAGCGCTTGTTAAACATTGAAGCCAGTCAGGTCTTGGATAAAGAAGTCTTTTCTGTTTTACGCTTCCCACCGAATGTCCTTACTAGTATTGAGTCAGGTGCGAGCATAAACCGTAAACTCACAACGGTAGAGGTTCGTGGCGAGTTTGTTGAAGCGATCATCACCTTGCGTCCACTCAACGACGGCACACACTTATTGTTCTTGCACCCTATCGATAAAATTCGCGAACTTGCTCAACAACAAATAGGTGGCAGTGC
Organism: Vibrio sp. V42_P2S4T144; assembly: GCF_009904715.1. Taxonomy (NCBI): domain Bacteria; kingdom Pseudomonadati; phylum Pseudomonadota; class Gammaproteobacteria; order Vibrionales; family Vibrionaceae; genus Vibrio; species Vibrio sp. V42_P2S4T144. Next base: position 5,153 of record NZ_WXWS01000429.1, read on the forward strand.
GCGCTATACGTTCAGCACTTTGCCTGTCATTTCACGAAAAATGAAGCATGTCATTACCGTTGCAAAACGGGCCATAAAGTCCAAATCACCGATTCTAATTACGGGTGAAGAAGGTGTAGGAAAAGCCACTCTCGCCATGGCGATTCATAACGAAAGCACCTACAAAGAAGGGCCATTCATTACGCTCAACTGTCGCTCCATCAATACAGAGCAACTGGTCAAAGAAACCTTGGGATACGACGAGGGGCAAGGCATGCCTTCAAAGTTTGAGCTCGCCCATGGCGGTACGCTCTTTTTAGAAAAGGTGGAATATCTGTCGCCCGATTTACAAGCCGTGCTACTTAAGTTGTTAAAAACTGGGCTCGTCAGCCGCAGCGACAGTTTGCGATTGATCCCCGTAGACTTTCAACTTATTACCAGCACCGCTTCAGAGATCAGCGAGTATGTCACTCAGCGCTCATTTGGTCGGCAACTTTATTATGAAATCTCCTCGAACGAGCTGCATATTCCGCCACTACGAAAGCGTAAAGAAGACATTGAATTTCTCGTCCAGCAGCTTATCAGCCATTATGAACGCCGCCACAATGTGACGATCTCGATAGAGCCAGTCGCACTGGAAGCGTTGATGAATTTTCGTTGGTCAGGCAACAACTCTGAATTAAGAAACCGAACTGAGCGAATTTTGCTGAACCGCAGTTCCAACTTAATCAAGCTGAACGATATTCCTGAAGACATTAAACTGAATTCTCGCCATACCGCAGAAAATACGCCAGTAATCACGTTAGAAGAAGCCGAGAGAAGAGCTATCGTTCAGGCTTGGAATCAGTGTGATGGCAAAATGCATGATATGGCGAAAGCATTGCAAATTGGCCGCACGACCTTATGGAGAAAAATTAATAAGTTTGGGCTGCAGGAGCAAATGAAGCTGTATTAAGTCGTGAATTGGCGTTCCTATAACAAAAGTAAAACCGGCGTAAGCACGCCGGTACAGATGTACTAACGATAAGGTATCGATTAAACATCGACAGACAACTGACGAATCTGCGCTTTTAGTCCCGGTAGCAGACTCGAACTGGCGCTGAATTTTCGCAACCCCACGCGAAGCAATGTTTCTGTGGCATTTGGATCGCCAGCCATCTCACCACACATACTAACCGGTATGCCCGCGCGACCGCCGGCTGCACACGTGAGCTCAATGGCTTTTAGTACCGATGGTTCAAAGTAGTTCACCAATTCAGCAACAGCGGCGTTACCTCGATCGGCGGCCATAACATATTGAGTCAAATCATTGGTGCCGATAGAGAAAAAGTCGACTTCTTGGGCTAACGCATCAGCATTTAAGACCGCGGCTGGCACCTCAATCATAATACCAACGGGCAAATGAGTCGCATCCAAGCCGAGTTGGTTTGCTTGATGCGCCAACAGCGCTTTTACTTTTCTCACTTCTTCAACCTGAGCCACCATCGGTATCATCAATTGAATATTCGGTTGCTCGTGAAAGGCTCTCAGAATGGCTCGAAGTTGAGCGGTAAACAATGACTCATGTTGAAGGCACAACCGCACCCCTCTCAAACCTAAAAATGGATTATCTTCCGCTGGCATAGGATAAGCGGCTAAAGGCTTATCACCGCCAACATCTAGACTACGAATCGTAAGTGGCTTATCACCAAGTGCGGCGGCAATATCACGATACACTTGGTATTGCGCTTCCTCAGTCGGCAACTCATCACTGTTTTGAAATAGAAACTCAGTCCGGAATAGACCAACGCCCTCAGCTCCTGATGTTAGTGCATCATCAATATCTTTCGGTCCACCAATATTGGCGAATACTGGAATATGGACACCATCACAGGTGACTGCGACTTGCTGAGCACTCGCTAGTGCACGTTGTCGGATTCTTTGCCACTCAATTTGCTGAGCTTCTAATTCCTGCTGTACGGCATCTGAAGGACAGAACCATAAATGCCCTCGGAAGCCATCAATAGTCACCACTTGACTAGCGCGCACAGCATCAAGGCAGCCCTGAGCTTTAACGATGGCAGGAATCCCCATCGCACGAGCAAGAATCGCACTGTGAGAGGTTTTCCCTCCCTCACTCAAACAGATACCAAGCACTTTCGATTTATCAAGCCCGGCCACATCAGAAGGCATCAGGTCGCGGGCCAACAAAATACTCGGTTCCTGAATGTCGATGGCATTAGGCGTTACGCCTGTCATTTCGACCATAACTTGGCGTGCTATATCATGCACATCTGCTTCGCGTTCCCGCATGTACTGACTTTCTGCCTGGCGAAACTCTTCGGCCAACGTTTGCAGTGATTCTACCCAAGCTTGCTCGGCTATCATGCCCGTTTGAATTCGCGACTCGACCGATGCCCATAATTCTGGGTCACTGAGCATCATGCTATGAGCGGAAAATATTTCCCCTTTCGGCTGCTTCGCTTGCTCCTGCAAGTGTTGAAAAACCACGCCTATCGCACGCTTAACCCGTTCAATTTCATCTTGTTCACTTTGGAAATCACGTTCAGGCACAGCTGGCATTTCATGAGTAAAAAGGACAGCAGGAGCAGTAGCGATACCGTCATTGACTCGAATACCAACAACAGCACCTTCAATCTGACTTGAGGCCATGCCATCGAGCAGAGTATCCGAGCTTTCTTCAGGTTCGACAATGCCTTGCTCAACCGCCTCTTTTTCTCCGAAGTGCTCACTAGCTAAGGCTTCAAATGCCTTGATTGCTTCACTGGATTGAGAGCCGAGTGCGCACAGCGTGATCGTCTCTTGGCTACGAACGCCAAGTTTCGCAATGCTGTTCAAGCTTTTCGCGTTCACACGGCGCTCGCCTTTTTTCAACCATAATTGGCAGTCAAAAGGCGCGAGTGCACCAACAATGGCCGCAGCGGGACGAGCATGTAATCCATGCGGATTTTGCACTACCCAATCAAATGTCCGTTCTTGCTCAAAGTTCTCTGATACTGGCGCTATCTCAGCGGATGTTAGTGGCTGATCACCAAGATGCTCTCGTTTTACGCTTAACGCATTCTGTGCCTCTTCGACTACCGTCGATAAAGGTAGCCCGGCAGCAGCAGCGACCGACGCCGCCATGGTCCCTTCAACAATAGGTGCCGAGATAAGGGTGACATTTTCCCTCACATGATCATCAATCAGATCCAGAGCCATTTCCGTGCTAAGCAACGCGCTGCCAAGATCCATCAACACAACAACCCCTTGTTGATCTTGTACCTGCTCAATCGCTTCCATCACGGCAATGGCATCGGTTCCGATCGGGTTCTCTGGATCATCAATCCCAGCAGCAATCGCAAGCTTGGCTTTGCCTTGCGTCATTTGGGTGGCAAGTTCTGCCACCCCTTCTGCAAGTCGACGACTATGAGATACAACTACAATTCCCACCATCTTAATTACCTGCTATTGCCTGCTGTAGTGCTTTAATCATTAACAAAGAAGAGGTTGCACCGGGGTCTTGGTGGCCAATACTGCGTTCACCTAAATAGCTTGCTCGCCCTTTTTTCGCCAACATTTCAATCGTGGCAACCGCGCTCGTTTCTGCTAGCTCAACCATTTCATTCAGTAAGTGATCGGCGCTCATGCCATTTTCTAACGACGCCTTCACGCTAACTAAAACGGGTAACCAAACATCACACATGGTTTTATCACCCAGTTCCGCTTTACCACGAGACACCACGCCATCCACACCGCTTTTTAGTGCATCCACCAACTCTTCAAACGTTAATTGCTCTCGGGCTCCGACAGCGGCGGCCGTGCGAATAAACAGCGTGCCATACAGAGGGCCACTTGCCCCACCGACACTAGAAAGCAAGGTCATGCCCGTATTCTTGAGAATGCTGCCGATATTTTGGTCCGCAAATTGCGGCAGTTTTTCCGCGACTTTTTTAAAGCCACGGTTCATATTGAGACCGTGGTCTGCGTCACCAATATCACGATCAAGGTCGGTCAAAAAATCTTGATTCTCTTGATACGTTTTTGCACATAACTCTAGCCAGTGAACGATATGTTGTTTTTCAATTTGCATGTTTGCTCCCCCCTGTTACCACTTGATCGCGGCCGTATCGACAGGAGCATCAAACAGCTCCAACATCTCTTTGTCTGCCTTCAGCAACGTAATCGAAACGCCTTCCATATCGAGTGACGTACAGAAGTTACCAACCATATTACGCACGATACGGAACCCTGCTTGCTCGCAGTTATGAGCCAGACGGCGGTACACTCCGTAAAGCTCTGAAGTTGGCGTACCACCCATACCATTCACCATCACGATGTAGTTGTGTTCAGCGGCGAAAGGCTCAATGCTGGATTCCACTTCATCCCATTCACCTTCGTCACGATTCCAAATACGCAATGTGCGCTGATAAGGTGTGTTTTCAGCAACTTCAGCAAACATTTCATCCACTAACGTATCGACATCGGTGTATTTCACTCGCTTGATACCTGGTTCACCATGGATACCAACACCAAACTCAACTTCATCATCTTCCAGAACAAAAGATGGTTTACCTGCTGCGGGTACAACACAAGCGTTAAGCGCCACGCCAAATGAACGACAGTGGTTATTAACGCGACGAGCCAGTGCTTCACATTGCTCCAACGAATAACCTTTGCTCGCGGCAGCCCCAACTAACTTTTCAACCAATACCGTTCCAGCGACGCCACGGCGACCAGCGGTATACAGGCTGTCTTTGACTGCAACATCGTCATCCACCAACACCGACCCAACTTTGATGCCATCGGTATGAAGCAGCTCCACAGCCGTTTCAAAGTTCAACACATCGCCGGTGTAGTTTTTAATGATAAACAGCACGCCCTCACCGGTATTCACTTGGTTACCACATTCGTACATTTGATCAGGTGTAGGTGAAGTAAATACCTCTCCTGGGCAGGCGCCTGTCAGCATGCCTTTACCAATAAAACCTGCGTGCAAAGGTTCATGACCACAGCCACCACCAGAAACCAATGCCACTTGCCCCGGCGTTTCCTCATGCCACATGTAACGAGGTTCGTAGTTCGCTTTTAGCTCTGGGCGAGATAAAGC
>NZ_WXWS01000018.1:0-10210 GCF_009904715.1 Vibrio sp. V42_P2S4T144
CCTCACCGGTCACCGAGTGGTCACTGACGATGAGAACTTGTGTGTAGTTCGGATGTAAGCGCTCAATAAGAGCGAGATTCGCTTCCAAATCGACATCTTCCATGACTCCGGTTGCATTCAGAGAACGATGTAAAGAAGGATGGTAGTTATTAATGCCGTTAAATATAACTGGGGTGTCTTTGATGATTGGGGCTAAACGCTGCATGAGTTCAAGCGCATTGTTATCGCTCACTAAAATGGCATCGAATCGCTCTTTGCGTAATTTCGTAAGATATAAGGATTTTAGTTGTGCAAAAAACTGCTCACTCTGGTTACGTTTCGAGTCTAGATAGAGCACACGCATGTCCAGCGCTCGATCGCCCAGCTGTTGCTCGATGCCTCGCTGTATGGAGTCCGTCCAGAAAAAACCCTGATGATAGGAGTGCACGACCAACACCTTCGGATCTGAGGCCGTAGCAAACGCGCTCCAACATAGCGCGGCAATAACCAGAAAACGCTGCACATTATCTCCATAGCTCGGAGTTAACCCGCAGTTACTCCTGCCAAACCTTGTGAATCCTATCCGCTATGAGTATAAAAGGGAGGTAAAACTCTATCCCTAACGGAAATCATAGTATGAATGCGAGCCTGCCGAAACTCGACGACCTTGACCGCGCAATATTAAAAACACTGATGGCTGACGCCAGAACGCCCTACGCAGAAATGGCAAAGCAGTTCGATGTCAGCCCTGCCACTATCCATGTGCGTATCGAGAAGATGAAGTCGGCGGACATCATCGAAGGAACGGAGGTGATCATCAATACCAAAAAGCTTGGCTACGATGTGTGCTGCTTTATTGGTATTAACCTCAATGCAGCTCGTGATTACCACTCCGCGTTAGAAAAACTCAACGCGCTCGACGAAGTCGTTGAAGCTTACTACACCACGGGCGCGTATAACATATTCGTCAAATTGATGTGCAAATCGATTGAAGAGCTGCAATTTGTACTGATCGACAAGCTGCAAGCCATTGATGAGGTTCAGTCCACGGAGACACTGATATCGTTGCAGAACCCGATCAACCGCAACGTAAATCCGTAAAATTTTTTATAAAAACTGTACAAACAAGGCCAACCGAACGGTTGGCCTTGATGTTTTTTGCTCAATTTACGCCGCAATACCCGAGTGGCGCAACAGTGCATCGATTTGTGGCTCGCGGCCACGGAAGCGCTTGAACAGCTCCATTGGCTCTTCACTGCCCCCCATTTCTAGGATGTTGTTCAGGAAGCTTAGACCCGTCTCTTTGTTGAAGATGCCTTCTTCTTCAAAGCGAGAATACGCGTCTGACGACAGCACTTCAGCCCATAGGTAGCTGTAGTAACCCGCACTGTAGCCACCAGCAAAAATATGGCCGAAGCTGTGTGAGAAACGCGCCCACTCAACCGCAGGAACTACCGCGACTTTCTCTTTCACTTTCGCCAGAGTTTCCAGTACACGCGCACCCACTTCTGGGTCATATTCAGTGTGAAGCGTGAAATCGAACAAGCCGAATTCTAGCTGACGCAAAATACCCATCGCAGATTGGAAGTTTTTCGCTGCGAGCATTTTGTCTAGCATCGCTTTCGGTAGCGGCTCACCTGTCTCATAGTGACCAGAAATGAACGCCAGCGCGTCCTCTTCCCAACACCAGTTTTCTAGGAACTGACTTGGTAGCTCAACCGCATCCCAAGGCACGCCATTAATACCTGAAACAGCACCTGTATCAACTTGCGTCAACATGTGGTGGATTCCATGACCAAATTCATGGAATAACGTCACGACTTCATCGTGCGTGAACAGTGCTGGTTTGTCGCCCACTGGACGGTTGAAGTTACACGTTAGATACGCAACCGGTGTTTGCAGCTCGCCAGATAGCGTAACGCGACGACCACGACAATCATCCATCCACGCGCCGCCACGTTTGTGTTCACGAGCGTAGAGATCTAGGTAGAAGCTGCCACGGAGTGTGCCTTCAGCATCAAAGATATCGAAAAAGCGCACGGACTCATGCCAAGTGTCTACGCCTTCGCGCTCAGTAACGGTCATGCCAAACACGCGGTTTAGCACTTCAAACAGACCGCTCACGACTTTTGACTCTGGGAAGTATGGGCGCAGTTCTTCATCCGAAATTTGGAACAGGTGCTGCTTTTGTTTCTCGCTGTAGTAAGCGATATCCCAAACGCTCAGCTCTTCAACACCAAACTCACTTTTCGCAAACTGACGTAACTCTTCGACTTCACGTTCACCTTGCGGTTTCGCTCGTGTCGCTAGGTCATTCAGGAAGCCCAGCACTTGATCCGGCGTTTCAGCCATCTTTGTTGCTAACGACTTTTCACTGTAAGTATTGAAACCTAGCATACGTGAAATTTCATGGCGCAGTTTTAGCTGCTCAGTAATGATTTCTGAGTTATCCCATTTGCCTGCGTTTGGACCTCGATCAGAAGCGCGCGTCACGTACGCTTCGTACACTTCTTTACGCAACTCTTGGTTATCGCAGTACGTCATGACAGGTAGGTAAGATGGGATATCTAGCGTAATGAGGTAACCATCTAACTCTTTTGCTTCTGCGGCAGCTTTCGCTGCTGCCAGCGCCGATTCTGGCATACCTGCTAGGTCTTTCTCGTCTGTGATGTGCTTGGTCCAACCCATGGTGGCATCCAGCACATTGTTAGAGAATTTAGAACTCAGCTCAGACATACGTTTGCTGATCTCGCCGTAACGGTGCTGCTCATCGGATGGCAAACCAATGCCTGATAACTCGAAATCACGCAGTGCATCAGTGATGGTTTTCTGCTGGGCACGAGTTAACGTTGCAAATTCTTCGCTCGCTTTGATGGTTTTGTACGCTTCGTACAACCCTTTGTGCTGACCAACCCAAGTGCCGTACTCTGACAAAATTGGTAGGCAACTTTCGTAAGCTTCACGTAGCTCTTCGCTGTTCACTACCGAGTTCATGTGACCCACTGGCGACCAGATGCGGCTTAAGCGATCATCCGCTTCTTCAATTGGCGCAATCACACTGTCCCAAGTTGGGTGAGCGTTGTCTTGTAGAACTTCATCGATTTTTGCTCGGCAGTCAGCAATCGCTTCCTCAACGGCAGGCTTGATGTGTTCTGGTTTAATTTGAGAAAACGGAGGTAGGTCCGTAAACGTCAGTAGAGGATTAGACATGAATAATTCCTTTTGTGTTTTGACTCTGTGATTGCCTGTCTATTTTGTGTAGATAGGCCAACTCAATGTACAGACGAGCCAGCAACATGGATTGGGGGGAGCTCCGTTCCCTTTCTCTATGCCGCGATGACCATCATATAGTCAACCAGCGCTACTCTGTCCTTGAGTCTTGTTATACCTAAATGAAATTTCACACCCTTTTGAGTGCGAGAAACTCACCTAGTTCAATTCGATTACCAATAGTAAGTGTGGGTGACTTAAAGAAATTTCAATAGCGTCCCCTTATCAGAGGAACAGATTTGATTGGAAGTTCTACATCTTTAAGTTACTTGAGTATAATACCGCCATAGAGTGAAAATCACAGACCACACTCAACCAAAGAGTGTTTCGAGAGTTTAATTTGTTAAGTTACCGCCACAGCTTCCACGCTGGCAACCATGCCGACGTGGTCAAACACATCGTTCAAAGCCTCATTCTTGATGCGCTGAAACAAAAAGATAAGCCATTCGTTTATCACGATACCCACTCGGGTGTGGGCCGTTACGATCTGACTCACGAATGGTCTGAAAAAACGGGCGAATACAAACAAGGCATCGCACGTATTTGGGATAACCCAAGCATTCCCGAAGACATCAAAAGCTACATCGATGCCATTAAAGTGCTCAACAATGGCGAGAAGCTGCGTTACTACCCAGGCTCACCACGTGTGGCGCGCGCGCAAATCCGCCCACAAGATCGCATGGTGCTGACCGAGTTGCACCCGGCCGATCACCCATTGTTAGAGCAAGAATTCCATCGTGATCGCCAAGTGAGCATCTTCAAAGAAGACGGATTCCAACGCCTCAAAGCAAGCTTACCGCCACAAGAACGTCGTGGTTTGGTGCTGATTGACCCACCATACGAACTCGCGAAAGAGTACCGCGATGTGCTGCGAGCGATTCATCAGAGCCATAAACGTTGGGCAACCGGTATCTACGCGATTTGGTACCCAGTGGTAAACCGTCACGACATCGAAGATATGATCGAAGGCTTGGAAGCACTGGGCATTCGTAAAATTCTGCAAATCGAGTTAGGTGTTGCACCAGATACCAACGAGCGCGGCATGACGGCATCCGGCATGATTGTGATTAACCCGCCATGGAAACTGGAAAGCCAGATGAAAGAGATTCTGCCATTCCTGCAAGACGCGATCGCACCAGCAACTGGCCACTGGAAAGTGGACTGGATTGTGCCAGAGTAAGCACTTCAGTACTGATATCTTCAAGCGCAACGATATTCTCGTTGCGCTTTTTTATGCTCTCACCTTCTCCCTCCAATCGTGCTTATTCTTCTTTTTGTGCCTCTCATCGCTATTTGTCATAAGTATTGTCGCTTTTTCCCATTTAGGAATTAGTCGAATTCGATTTATGATAGTGGGATAACGGTGGCATTGAGTTCGGGCAAGGTCATCCCAATCTATCTATGTACCAGATAAAATTTATAAGCTCTTGGAGAAAGTAATGGCGACTCATTTTGACTATATCTGTATCGGTGGCGGCAGTGGCGGCATCGCATCTGCAAACCGTGCGGCGATGTACGGCGCGAAAGTTGCGCTAATCGAAGCTCAAGACCTTGGCGGTACCTGTGTAAACGTAGGTTGTGTACCGAAAAAAGTGATGTGGCATGGCGCGCAAATCGCAGAAGCAATGAACCTGTACGCTGAAGATTACGGTTTTGATGTCGACGTGAAAGGTTTCGACTGGAGCAAACTGGTTGAGAGCCGTCAGGCATACATCGGTCGTATTCACCAATCTTACGATCGCGTTCTTGGCAACAACAAAGTAAACGTGATTAAAGGCTTTGCTAAGTTTGTTGACGAAAAAACTGTCGAAGTAAACGGTGAACACTACACAGCAGATCACATACTGATCGCGGTTGGTGGTCGTCCTACTATTCCAAACATTCCAGGCGCTGAATACGGCATCGATTCAAACGGCTTCTTCGACCTAGCAGAGCAACCAAAACGCGTTGCGGTTGTGGGCGCAGGCTACATCGCAGTTGAAATTGCTGGCGTACTGCACGCGCTAGGTACAGAAACGCACCTGTTCGTACGTAAAGAGTCACCACTGCGTAGCTTCGATCCAATGATCATCGATACATTGGTTGAAGTGATGGACGCAGAAGGTCCAAAACTGCACACCCACTCTGTACCAAAAGAAGTGGTAAAAGAAGCCGATGGCAGCCTAACTCTGTACCTAGAAAACGGTGAAAGCCAAAACGTTGACCAACTGATTTGGGCAATCGGTCGTCACCCAGCGACAGACGCAATCAACCTAGCGTCAACCGGTGTGGCAACGAACGAAAAAGGCTACATCAAGGTAGACGAATACCAAGAAACTAACGTGAAAGGCATCTACTGTGTGGGTGACATCATGGAAGGCGGTATCGAGCTAACACCAGTAGCAGTGAAAGCGGGTCGTCAACTTTCTGAGCGTCTTTTCAACAACAAACCAAACGCGAAGATGGACTACGATTTGGTACCAACTGTGGTATTTAGCCACCCACCAATCGGCACTATCGGTCTTACAACGCAAGAAGCGGAAGAGAAGTACGGCAAAGACAATATCAAAGTCTACACGTCTGGCTTTACGGCGATGTACACCGCCGTTACTAAGCACCGTCAACCATGTAAGATGAAGCTTGTATGTGCGGGCGAAGAAGAAACGGTTGTTGGTCTGCACGGCATCGGTTTCACGGTAGATGAAATGATCCAAGGCTTCGGCGTAGCAATGAAGATGGGCGCAACCAAAGCAGACTTCGACTCTGTTGTGGCTATCCACCCAACGGGCTCAGAAGAGTTCGTAACGATGCGTTAATTACGCGCTAATCGCATTGCTGATTTCAGCGAATCATTTGAAAAGGTCATCTTAGGATGACCTTTTTTGTTATCCCATGCTTAACTCGCATTCTCTAATAATGTGCGAATAAACTCGGCTTTAATAGCACTCTCCTGCTTACCATCATGAATCAGACACAAGTCTGCACGCAGTGACTCTTTCAGCTTGATAAAACGAATCCCATGCCAATGATGCTGAGAAAACGTCGACGGCACCAACGTCACGGTATTGCTGTTTGCCACATACGCCATCAAGGTGCTTGGCTCCACCACTTGTTTGCCAATATGGGGTGAAAAGCCTTCTTGCAGACAGGCATTGATGATGAAGTTTGCCGAGGCTGAATTCGCCAAACTCATAAACGCAAACTCACACGTCTTTAAATCTTGGAGCCGCAGCAAAGATTTGCTGGCTAACTCATGTTGCTCCGACACCGCCACCACAAACACATCTTTGCCCAAAGATACCGACTGATACGGATAAATGTTGAGTGCATCAGCAAAACGCACAATGCCCACATCGATTTTCTTCTCGCTAAGGTGCTTCTTTTGCGTCTCTGGGTTAAGGTCAAAAATGTCGGCGTGATAAGTGTCATGCTCAGCATGGAAGCGCTGTAACAGACGATCAAATCCGCCCCAAAATGCGCTACTTACCACACCAACTCGCAGGATATTTCTCTGGTTCAACCCCACTTGCTGCACTTGATTGAGCGAGACATCCAAGGTCTGAAAAATCAGTTGGCATTTGGACTCCAACAATCGTCCGGCCTCCGTTAGCATGACGTTTCTTGAATCACGCTCAAACAGTTTGACGTTAAGTACCTCTTCCAACTCTTTGATGCGATTGCTCAACGGCGAATTGGTGATATTGAGGTTCTCGGCCGCCTTAGTGAAATGCTTGGTTTGTGCGACCTCGTAAAAGTAACGCAGCATCTTCAGCGTCACGCGCTCAAATGGTTCTGACTTCATGCATTGAGTCCTAGCGAATTTCATCATCCTCTTTTTAAGGATGATAGTAGCGAATAAAGCAAAGATAACCAGCGCAGAAAGTCACACAATGGAATCAACACACAACCAGAAGGTGACTAACATGAATCACGATCCAGTAATCGGCGCGCTACAAACCATTCGCGAACGCAAACCAAACTTCCAACCTAAAGCGGCGTTTATTTTAGGCTCTGGCTTAGGCGTATTGGCAGACGAACTACAAGACAAAGTGGTCATTCCATACGAAGAGCTCGAAGGCTTTCCGGTTAGTACCGTGCAAGGCCACTCTGGTGAGTTGGTGCTTGGTACCATGGGCGGCGTAGACGTAGTGTGCATGAAAGGTCGCGGTCACTACTACGAACACGGCTCAATGAAGGTCATGACCACGCCCGTGCGCACCTTTAAAAAGCTGGGCTGTGAGTTTTTGCTCGTCACCAACGCGGCAGGTTCACTTCGCCCTGAGCGTATTGATGTCGGCTCTCTAGTGGTATTTCATGATCACATCAATACCATGCCTGAATCGCCAATGATCGGTCCGAATGATGAAGAGTACGGCCCGAGGTTCTTCAGCCTCGCCAATGCGTACGACAAAGACCTGCGCGCAGAAGCGTTTGAAGTTGGCAAAGCCAATGGTATTCACCTCAATGAAGGCGTGTTTGTCTCTTACACAGGCCCCAACTTTGAGACCGCAGCCGAAATCCGCATGATGCAAATCATCGGTGGTGATGTGGTGGGCATGTCGGTCGTGCCAGAAGTGATTTCTGCGGCGCATTGCGGCTTACCCGTATTGGCAGTGTGTGCGATCACCAACATGGCAGAAGGCTTGGGAGATGTAGAATTGTCTCACGCCCAAACATTGAAGTGCGCGAAGCTAGCCGAAGCAGATTTCATTCGCTTTATTAAGCGCTTTATGAAGCATCACTTCTAAAACCGTTTCATTCCCAAAAGCAAAAGGGTCATCAAGTAACTTGATGACCCTTTTTCGTATCACGTTTTCTAACGTTCGGGGGCATTTCGGAGCCGTTTGTGCGTTTTACTTAACTGCGCGAACCAATTCAGCAATGCCTTCCCAATCGCCGTTGTCCATCATTGCGGTTGGCACCATCCAAGTACCGCCACAAGCTACAACCGATTTCAGCGCTAGGTAATCTTCCACGTTGGATGGGCTTACGCCACCTGTTGGCATGAATTCAACTGGGTAAACCGCCGTGAGTGCTTTCAACATGTTTACGCCGCCTGATGGCTCAGCAGGGAAGAACTTCAACGTACGCAGACCCATCTCCATCGCTTGCTCAACCAAGCTTGGGTTATTTACACCCGGTACAATAGTCACGCCACGTTGCTGACAGTATTTCACTGTGGTTGGGTTGAAGCCTGGGCTAACGATAAAGTCCACGCCCGCTTCGATTGCGATATCCACTTGTTCTGTGGTCAGAACGGTGCCCGCGCCAATCAACAGTTCTGGGTACGCTTCACGCATGATGCGAATCGACTCCGCCGCTGCTTCGGTGCGGAATGTCACTTCCGCACATGGTAAACCGTTTTCTACCAACACTTTTGCCAGTGGCAGAGCGTGTGCTACGTCGTTGATTGCGATAACTGGGACGATTTTGATTTCTCTTAATCGTTGTTCAAGTGTTGTCATGGGGAACCTCTAAAGAATAAAGCTTAATGTTGCGACGATAATAAACGCGATACCGCCAAGTAACGTTTCCATTACCGTCCAAGTTTTTAATGTGGTTTTCTCATCCATCTCAAGCAGACGAGAGACCAACCAGAAACCAGAGTCATTGAAGTGAGACAGTACCGTTGCACCACCCGCAATCGCGATTACGATAAAGCAAAGGTCTAGTTCACTCAAACCTGTTGATGCAGCCACAACTGGCGCGATAAGAGCCGCCGTAGTGGTTAGCGCTACGGTTGCCGAGCCTTGAGCAACACGCAGACAGGTTGAAATCACAAACGCCGCCACAATCACAGGCATACCTGTGTCTGTAAGAACGTCAGCCAGTGCATCACCGATGCCGCTTGAGCGCAGTACACCGCCAAACATGCCACCTGCACCCGTTACAAGGATAACGCCACAGATTGGAGCCAATGACTCACCACACAATTTTTCTAGTTTTGCCATGCCGTAGTCTTTGGCAAACACAGCCAGACAGACAATCAAAGTGATCAGCAACGCAACTGGGGTTTTACCTAGCATACGTAGGAACTCAACCAGTGCCGTTTTGCCATCAATCACACCCGCAACCGCCAGTGTGTTCAATACCGTATCCAAACAGATTAGCAGGACTGGCAGCACAAGGATGGTCATAACCGTGCCAAATTTTGGTGCGTTGCGCTCATCCACCATCGCTTCGCCATTAAAGAAGGCTTTAGATAGTGGGATATCGAATTTTTTGCCCGCGTACAAACCAAATAGGTAAGCGCCAAGGTACCAAGTTGGAATAGCAACCAAAATACCCACCACCAATAGCAGACCGATGTTTGCGCCAAGGAATTCTGCCGCTGCAACCGGACCTGGGTGTGGTGGAACAAACGCGTGCATAACCGCAAAAGCACCAGCTGCAGGCAACGCGTATTTAATTGGTGAGCCACCAAAACGAGCCGCCACACTTAGGATGATTGGCATCATCACTACAAGGCCAGCATCGAAGAAGATTGGGAAGCCAAACAGTAATGAAGCGACGCCCAAAGCAAATGGTGCGCGCTCTTTACCAAAGCGACCAATCAAAGTGTCTGCCAGCACTTTCGCACCGCCAGTCACTTCAAGAATTTTACCGATCATCGCACCAAGACCAACCAGCAATGCCACGGAAGCCAGCGTGCCGCCGAAGCCGCCCATCATGGTCGATACGACTTTCTCTGAAGGAACGCCAGTGGCGATTGCCGTACCTAAACTCACCATAGTAAGAGAAGCAAAAGCATGGACTTTCAGTTTAATGATCAGAACGAGTAACGCTGCAATGGCAAGGCCTGCAATCGTCAGTAGGAACGTAGGATCTGGGGCTTGGGTTAATTGCTCCATAGGTTCACCTTTAAGAATTATTGTTTGTGTTATGGTTCACATTTATTTCAGTTACCGGTAACATGTTACCGATAACATTAATAAGATAAACCCATATTTTAAAGTGAATTCAAAAATTGAGATCACGCGCA
>NZ_WXWS01000627.1:0-10184 GCF_009904715.1 Vibrio sp. V42_P2S4T144
ACGTTGCACTTCCCTAGGAGCAAACCATGTGCCAACTTTATAACTCATTGTTTTTAAGTGACTAATAAAGGAAAGAGGTAAAAATGAGATGAGCAATAAAGTATAAGCATGAATTATTTACACGTAATAAATGTAATTTTTAATCGGTGATAAAGCCTCCGTCACTTGTGCCTAAATAACCTGATAAAACAGAAAGGCTATTTCTCCAGAATCAATTAATAGCAAAATTATTATTTTAAATAAAAAAATCAGAACAAAAGGAAATATCTACTGATGGCTCTCACCGATATATATCAAAAAGGGGCTAACAACATAAAAATATCGAACAAATCCTTAAATCTATGCTGACAATATTTTGTCTTGTGAAGTGAGAATAATCCACGTACATTGTTTCTGTCATAGTAAAGAGGACATTTCTATGTCGATGCCAAGCCTGTTTCTAAGAATACAAGATCCATCACTTAAAAATGCCATCGCTTCTTGCCAGGAACTGAACAAATTTCGTCTGCATGACATCGATGCCGCAGACCAATGGATTGAAGATTTCCTACAACTCAAACCGGAAGTTGCGATTGTTGAAGTCGCCCACTTTACTAGTGCAGATTATCAACGTCTTTCTAATATCGAAGACATCTACGATATGGACTTGATCATCATTAGCTCAGGCGCTCCAAACGAGAACTTGGATAAGCTGATGAACTTGGGTGCTATTTTTCACTACAGAAAGCCCGTTGATATTGCCATTCTGACGGACACCCTGAGCGAAGTCAGCCAGTACTATCAACACAAACAAGATCAAGGGCGTAAAGTGTCCACCAGCGATCTTGACCAATTTGGTCTTTTGGTCGGCTCTTCCTCTCCGATGCATCAGCTCTATCGTATGATCAGGCGCGTTGCTAAAACCGAAGCCAACGTCCTTATTGTCGGTGAAAGTGGATCAGGCAAAGAACTGGTGGCGCAGACCATCCACTTAGCGAGTGAGCGTAAACAACAGCCCTTTATAGCGATTAATTGTGGTGCCATTAGCCCTGAATTGGTTGATAGTGAACTGTTTGGCCATGAGAAAGGCGCTTTTACCGGAGCAAATAAAACTCACCAAGGTGTATTTAAGCAGGCAGAGGGCGGCACCCTATTTTTAGATGAAATCACCGAGATGCCTATCGAGCATCAAGTGAAGCTATTGCGGGTGCTAGAAACCGGAGAGTATCGCCCAGTTGGCAGTAATACAGTTCATATCGCTAATACTCGCATCATTGCTGCTACAAACCGTGATCCTAAAATCGCCATTGAGGAGCAGTTCCTGCGTGAAGATCTGTTTTTCCGGTTATCGCATTTCCCATTAACGATACCGCCACTGCGAGAACGAGGCGGTGATATCGTCGGTCTGGCCAAGCACTTTATCGCGCACCGCAACGCCAATGAGGCAAAAACCAAAACGATTCTTGACTCTGCGATCCAAAAAGTCGCTGCACACGACTGGCCAGGTAATGTCCGTGAGCTCAAACACACGATCGAGCGTGCATTTATTTTGGCTGATGACACCATCCGAGATGAACACCTGATCTTCGACACACCACCATTGGAAACAGGCACCAGCATCGAAGACCTTGTTCCGGCGGGCGTTTCGCTAGAAGAGCTAGAAAAAGCCGCCATTCTCAATACCCTTGAAGAGAATCAAGGCAATAAAACGGAATCAGCGCAGGAGTTAGGCATTAGCGTGAAAACGCTCTATAACAAACTCGAAAAGTATCAAGACGAGTAACTCGCTATGGGAATACAAAAAGAGCACTGACTTTTATTCAGTGCTCTTTTTGTATCTTATCTTTTATGCAGTTAGGCTGCGTTTGGTGTTTGATTAAACCCACTGCCCCGCAACAAAGCCGCTCGACCAGCACCACTGAAAATTGTAGCCCCCTAGCCAACCAGTCACATCCATCACTTCACCAATAAAATAAAGCCCTTTAATGTCTTTGCATTCCATGGTTTTCGAGGATAAGTGATCAGTATCGACACCGCCGAGTGTCACTTCCGCGGTTCGGTAGCCTTCAGTGCCATTCGGGGCGATATCCCAATGCTCTAGACGCTCCACAATCGCCGCAAGCTCCTTTTGATTGAACTGTTTTAGCGGTTTATCGACTAGCTCTTTACGTTCAATTAAGACTTCAACCAGACGCTTAGGCAGCACTTTGGCAAGCGTATTCTTGAGTGACTGATTTGGATGCTTCTCACGACTGCGTTCTAATAACTCAGCAACATCATCGTTTGGCACAAGATTGATCAACACCTTTTGTCCGGCCCGCCAGAATGAAGAAATCTGTAACACTGCTGGACCAGATAACCCACGATGTGTGAACAACAGGGCTTCTTTGAACATGGTGCCATCTTCAGCCGTAATTTCCGCAGGTACCGCGATACCAGATAACTCAGCAAAGTCTTCTTTGTCTTCTTTATGCAGAGTAAATGGTACAAGCCCTGCCGTGGTTGGGATAACTCGAAGACCAAATTGTTCCGCGACTTTATAACCAAATGGTGTCGCTCCCAGTTTTGGCATCGACAAGCCACCTGTTGCGATAACTAAAGACTCACATTCGACAATCTCAGTACCAGCATGCAAACGAAAGCCTTCATCAATTTTTTCAATCGAATGAACATCGCATTGGTAACGCTGCTCGATGTTCGGCATGTCACACTCAGCTAACAACATCTTCACGATATCTTTGGCCGTAAATGCATCGACACAAAACAACTGGCCGTGATCACGCTCTTCGAACTCAATGCCATGTTTACACACCATCGAGATGAAATCCCAGTTAGTGTATTGGGAGAGCGCCGACTTAACAAAGTGCGGGTTTTGACACAAATAGTGATTAGCTGAAACGTCGTAGTTAGTGAAGTTACAACGACCACCGCCCGAGATAAGGATTTTACGTCCTGGCTTTTTAGCATGATCGAGCACCAAAACACGGCGGCCTCGCTTGCCTGCTTCTGCAGCACACATTAAACCTGCTGCGCCTGCGCCAATTACAACAACATCAAATTTCTTACTCATCGGTAGCTCTTAGACTGATTGGTATCGAATCAAAATAAAAAAGGATGTGCACATTGCACATCCTTGCTTTCTAGGCGCGACATTCTACCGACAAATACCGAAAGGGAAAAGCGCTTAAACTCTAAGCGCTCTGTATGTCCGTAAAATCTCAGACAGAACAACTATCTAGATTATTGACTCTTAGAGAATGAAGGCTGCAAGTAGCGTCACGCCGAGCAACGCGGTCGATAGAACAAACAATTCACGCACTCTTTCACACTTACCAGTAAAAATTTCATCGTGGTGATGATGATATTCTTTACTTTTAATGTAGTGATACAACCTCACCTGCTTGGTGACATTTCCATGAGTGGTAAAAAAACCATTACCATCAACTTGCTGATATAACAGCGGATGCGCTTCACGCATGATATAAATTAGAGAACGAAGAGCGGTGAGATACCGGATCATATTAACTCCAGTTACCACCATTAGCGCAAATAAGATTGTGTCTCCACTGATCATCTTTTCCTCCCTACATCTTCAACAATGCTCAAGAGAAAAAGACGACCAAGACTTCGTCTTTACCCGCTACTTACAACGTCCCAAAACGCGTTTACGCAGCTGGAGCATCCATGATTGAAGATGAACCTTCTTTCGCCATTTGTGCTAGATCTTTGTCGATGAAGAACAACGCTTTACCGTCTTCACCTACCAGTTCGATCTTATCTAAAATCCCTTTAAACAACTTCTCTTCTTCGTGCTGTTCTGACACGTACCACTGTAGGAAGTTAAACGTTGAGTAGTCTTGGCTAGTAAATGCAACGTGCGCCAGTTTGTTGATTTTTTCCGTGATCATTTGCTCATGTTCAAATGTCTCGCGGAAAACGTCACCTAGGCTCGCAAAGTCATGCTTTGGCGCATCAATAGCGCCTAAGATTGGCATTGAGCCAGTTTCACTCACGTAAGTGAATAGGCGTTGCATGTGCTCCATTTCTTCTACGGCGTGAGCGCGTAAAAATTCAGCCGCACCTTCAAAACCTTTGTCTTCACACCAAGCACTCATTTGTAAGTATAGATTGGATGAGAAAAATTCTAGGTTAATTTGCTCATTCAATTGTTCGACCATAGTTTGAGACAGCATGTTAACTCCTATTATTGTGCATGCAATATACCCAAGTAACCTCGAAATAAGTGACGCTGCGAGAATAGCTTGGTCTGGCAGACACGGCGAAGTTTCACTTCAATTCTAGTCAGTAACACTACGCTTATTTCAGCATATCAAAGTCACTTGGGTATAACGCCACTATAACATGATTACTGAGACAAGACTTTGTACCTACGGCACCGATATGAGATCACTTCAGCAAATTTTTTTTGGGGTTGGTGCTAATCTAAAACTATGACCTTACAAGGAGATAGCAATATGAGTTACAAACACATACTTGTGGCAGTCGACCTTTCAGACGACAGTAAAGTGTTGATTAAGAAAGCCGTATCACTGGCTAAACCTCTGGATGCGAAAGTCTCTTTTATTCACATCGACGTGAACTACGCAGAACTCTACACCGGGCTTATCGATATCAATATGGCAGAAGCGCAACATCAAGCAATGGAAGCATCGCGCACACAATTGGCAAACTTCGCAGAATATGCGCAATACCCAATTGCCCATACTTTAGTCGGTAGTGGCGATTTGAGTAATGAGCTGTGCGATACCATTCAAGACTACAGTATCGATTTGGTGGTTTGTGGTCATCACCAAGATTTCTGGAGCAAGATTCTATCTTCGACTCGACAGCTTATTAACTGCTCACCAGTCGATATGCTGGTCGTACCGCTAAAAGACTGATTGGCGCAACGATAAAACTTGGTTAGACTGCGGGCACATTTGTTGTTGATAAAGATTCTCATCCATGGCTTATCTATCCGCAGTTACCCTACTTTGGGCATTCTCATTTAGCCTGATCGGCGTTTACCTCGCCGGTCAGGTTGATTCTTGGTTCTCGGTGTTCATGCGCGTGGCACTGGCGAGCCTGGTTTTCATTCCCTTTTTGAAATTCCGTGGCGTTAGCAAACCCCTGATCGCGAAACTGATGACCGTCGGTGGCTTCCAGCTCGGCTTGATGTATTGCTTCTACTACCAATCTTTTTTGCTCCTTTCCGTGCCAGAAGTATTGCTGTTCACCGTATTCACACCCATTTACGTCACGCTAATCTATGACTTATTGAAAGGTCGCTTTTCACCTTGGTACTTAGTTACCGCTGCAATAGCCGTATTTGGTGCCGCCTGGATTAAATTTGCAGGCATTAATGAAGATTTCCTACTGGGCTTTTTGGTCGTACAAGGAGCAAACCTCTGCTTTGCCATCGGTCAGGTGGGCTACAAATATATCATGGAGAGTGAACCCGTCGATTTGCCACAACACACCGTGTTTGGCTACTTCTACTTAGGTGCACTTTGTGTAGCAACCGTGGCTTTCGCGCTCATGGGTAACCTCGACAAACTACCTACCACTGCAACACAATGGGGCATTCTGACATACCTTGGGTTGATTGCTTCTGGTTTTGGTTACTTTGCTTGGAACAAAGGCGCGACTATGGTGAACGCAGGTGCACTGGCAGTAATGAACAATGCATTGGTTCCGGCGGGCTTGATTGTAAACATTGTGATTTGGAACCGCGATGTTGATGTCATGCGACTCGCCATTGGCGGTGCGATCATCATGCTATCCCTATGGATTAACGAAACCTGGGTGAAAAAGCGCGTAGAGATGAGCTACGCCAATAAGTAACGCAGCTAATCCTATAAACATTTCGACAATAAAAAACGCTCTCCGACTGGAGAGCGTTTTTTTTATTTGATTAATGCACTTTGGCTTGTGAGATTGCGTTCATCAAAGCATTAGGTGGCGTTGGCAGCAACACTTCTAGTTTCGCATTACGCGCTTCCAGTTTACGCTGACGCTTAAGTAACTTTTGTTGTTTTTTCGCCACTTTTAGCAACTTCTTTTGCTGCTTATAGTGCTTTTTCAGTGCTTTTTTCGCTTTCTTGAGCGATTTTTTATCCGCTAAATCAAACCATACTGATGCGTCGGCTCTTACTGGCTCCGGAGATTTTTCGGCTTGTTTTTTCTCTTTCACGCGCTCAACAACACGCTTCACAATCGCGGCTTTTTCGTTGCTTTGTTTAGTGGTCACTGGAATCGCTTGTGATGGCAGAGCTTCAACCAATAAGCCACATGCTTGTTGCTCACTCAATGGCTTGTCTTGGCATTTTTGTGGAGGAATTGCGGCTGGCTTACAAAGGGTATCTTTGGCCGATGAAGAGCGTGCGCAAGAACGACAAACGAATTTTGGTGCGACAACTAAACGATGGATATCACCAAGTTCTGCCGCGATCTGTTTGCGACTCATTTTACATAAACGTTTAGCCATTCTACTACTCCAGCTTCCCAGTTATCGACCGCATCACAACAAGTGAAATAATAATAATTCTTAGTTAGATATACAGTCAGGAAAGGGAATTAGCAAGAGAAAACTATCAATAGAGACGAGGAAAGAGAAGCTGAGTCACAGCACGATACACCGTACTGTGACAAGAAAAGTTGAGCCGTCAGGAAGTTATGCCATCGATGCTTTAACATAGACATCGAAGCGATTTTTTTTCGTTTCAATCGCCATGGTCGGTTTTTTCTCGTTCAGCCAGTTAGCATAGTCTGGGCGTTTAACTACTACACGCTTTGTGGCTAACGCCATGGCTGGTTCTAGTAGGCCATCGGCGTCCAAATCGGCGCCAACCAACGATTGGAAAACGCGCATTTCTTTTTTCACGAGCGCCGACTTCTTTTTATTTTCTGGGTGCGGATACATCGGGTCAAGATACACCACATCTGGCTGGACAAAGTCTTTATCTTGCGCCAATTGTTCCAGCGCATCATGGCTAGAAGCATGGATTAGCGACATGCGCTCAGATACCCAGGTGCCGATTTCTGAGTCTTGTTTCGCTCGATCCAAGCCATCATCTAACAAAGCCGCTACGACTGGATGACGCTCGACCATCTGCACTTTACAACCTAGCGAGGCGAGCACAAACGCATCACGACCAAGACCTGCCGTGCCGTCTAACACGGTTGGCGTTGCCCCTTTGTTCAACCCCGCCGCTTTCGCAATTGCCTGACCTTTACCACCACCGAACTTGCGACGATGACCGACCGCACCACCAATCAAATCCACAAAGATTGCACCCAGCTTTGGCTCATCCACTTTACGTAGCTCCAAACGCTCGGTGGTTAGCACCAAAGCAAAATCGCTATCGTCAGTATGAGAAAGCCGCCAACGCGCAGCGAGTTCATCAAGATGAGATTGTTGAGACGGGTTTTCACAGATCAATTGCAGTTGCAAAAGGAGGCTCCAATAAAAATCGAGGTAACTGGCGCTGAGTGTATACCTAAGTTACCTATTAATGCTAGGTTGAGCTTGCTACGCAGAGGTTATACAGCCGTCAGTTGCTCCACTAGCTCAGAAAGCGGCTTAGGATGGCCAATACCGTAGCCTTGGCCGTAGTCCACACCGAGGTCTATCAAATGCTGCATAACCTGGTCATTTTCGACAAACTCCGCCACCGTCACTTTGCCGAGCTGTTTCGCCAAGTCATTGATTGAACGAACCATCACGCGGTCCATTTCATTTATGTTGATATCTTGCACGAAAAGACCATCAATTTTCACGATATCGACAGGAAGTTTCTTTAAGTAACCAAATGAAGACAATCCAGATCCGAAATCATCCAATGCAATCATGCAACCCAAAGACTTTAGCTTGGTAAACAGCTCAATGGCTTGATCCAGATTGCTCATCGCCGCTGTCTCGGTGATTTCTAAGCAGATTTTTTCACACGGCAGAGTCGAACTTTCCAATCGCTCCAATAAGAAGTCAATAAACTCTTGATTCCCCATAGATTGACCTGAAAGGTTTACCGAACAGCGACCAAGCTGTTCAATCACCTCAGGACGCTGTTCAAACCACTCTAGCGTTTGAGTAATAACCTGCTTATCAATCCAATGGGCAATGTTGTAGCGCTCGGAAGCAGGGATAAACAGCGCAGGAGAAACATAATCACCGTACCCATTGCGAATACGCACCAAAATCTCAAAATACATTTGAGTCTCGTGCTTTTGTAAGCTTTTTATCGGTTGAGCAAACAGTTCTAAACGTTGATTCGACAATGCCTCATGCACCAAATTGACGCTCTGCATTTCCATCTGACGACGCTGCAACTCTTCGTTATCTAAGCTGAATAGATTATAGCGGTTACGGCCTTGCTCTTTAGCGGCGTGACAAGCAGAGTCTGCTTGAGCGTGCACCATTTGTGGCGTATCAGCGGTATGATCGATGATACGGATACCAATTGAGCAACTGATGAACAGGCGTGTGTCTTCCCAAATAAAGAGGTGTTCGCTTAGTGTCGAGATGATCAGTTTGGCAATATTGATGGCGCCATATTCGTCACAGTCTTTGAGTAAAACCGCAAACTCATCGCCTCCCATTCGAGCCAAGATGGAATTGTACGGCAGAGCGCCTTCCAGCATACTTGCGCAGAATTGAATCGCCGCATCACCTGCATCATGCCCAACCGTATCATTGAGGACTTTTAGTTGATCTAAGTCGAGGTACAACATTGCGTGGACTCGACGATGGCTGTCCACTTCGCACAGTGCGGTCTTAAGCTCTAGTTCAAAATGGTTTCTGTTATAAGTCCCCGTCAGTAAGTCATAGCGAGCTTGGTATTCCAATTTCTCGGAAAGCAGTTTGGTTTCGGTAATATCTTCGCCCACAATCAGCAGTTGCTCAGATTCACTCAGCGGACGAATATTCTCGCGCACCCAAACACGATGACCATTTGCATGACGATACTCGACTTCACGTCGCCAAACACCATGCACTTGCTGGTTGGGTTGCAATAACACTTGGCGAGGGAACAGCACTTTGTCATCAAAATAGAACTCCCTCAGGCGATGTCCGAGCATGTCCATCGGTTTGTAGCCAAGAAGTAGTTGAGCAAATCGATTCACTTCTTGAATTCGGTTATTACTATCAAGCGTCACCATCATCACGGGCTGCTGCTCATAATAGTTGCGTAGGGTTGACTCACGTTGGTAGAGCTTGTCCTCCATCAATTTACGACTGGTAATATCGCGCGCTTCAAACAAGTATTGCTTATGATTCCCTACTTGCTGAGAAAAAGGCTTGAGCGAAACTTCTAACACCAATGCGCCGTGTTCTTTACTCCAAATTTCAGCTTCAAACGTCGACACTTGATGGTGAGGCGCGTGGAAATACTCCTCAAGCAACGCTTGTGCTTTTTCACTCCAGTTGGGGTGAAACCAAAGTGGTCGGTCTAAGCGCAGTCCTTGGTGATAAAGTAAGGATTGAAGGTGATCGTTGCCCGATTTAAGCACACCGTTGGCATCCAAAATGCCCATATACTGCATGCTCTGATCGAAAATCGATTCTAGAATAGCCTGGCTTTCTCGCGCAGCGCTCTCACTGCGACGCATCCGCTGTAAATAATAACCCATCAGCAAAATGACCACCGACATCACCACAAACAGACTACCAAACAGGCGAATTTCCTTGGCAAAACGTTCAGAAAGCTTCATTGGCTTATTAAAAAATACCGCAGAAACCTCTTGTTCAGCCCCCAATCCCCAACGCGCTACCGCTTGGTAATCGAGCTTTATTTCAGAATCACTTTTTTTCACGGCAGGCAGAGGCTGATCAGGGTTATCCAAAACGAATTCAAGCATCTCTGCACTCTCAATACCATGCCGATAACCACTTTGAATAACCCCTCCAACTGCGCCATGACCCAAACCAATGTCATGCACCATAAACAGCGGCGCGTTTGAGACTTTGTTGACACCAACCCAGTCACGCTCGCTGCCAACCATACCTTGTTTATCTCGGTAATAGGTCCAGAACAAGACGACTTTATCGGAACTCAGTTTTGCGACTTGTTGTTTTAGATCGATGATACTGTCTGGGACAACTTGTACGATTTTGTCTCGATATTGCGGGAACTTGAGGACAAAATTGTCGATTTGATAACGCAACACCTCACCGGTCACCGAGTGGTCACTGACGATGAGAACTT
>NZ_WXWS01000110.1:0-10183 GCF_009904715.1 Vibrio sp. V42_P2S4T144
CGAGCATGACGCACACTGATATAACGACAGGATTCATACTTTTCCTAATATGTTGTGTTTACTTATTATTCTTCGTCGACAAGCGGCCAACCGCCGAGGGCCTTCCATTTGTTGACAATACCGCAGAATAATTCTGCTGTTTTTTGTGTATCGTAAAGCGCAGAGTGTGCTTCACGGTTATCAAATTCCATCCCGGCTGTTTTGCATGCTTTAGCGAGAACTGTTTGGCCATAAGCAAGGCCACTTAATGTAGCCGTATCAAAAGTAGCAAAGGGATGAAAAGGGACTCTTTTTAGTTTACAGCGTTCATTTGCTGCATTTACAAAACCCAAGTCGAATGCTGCGTTATGAGCAACCATAATTGCACGTGAGCAATCTGCGGCTTTTTGTTCTTTGCGAATAAGCTTATAAATTTCCTTTAGCGCCTCTTGCTCAGAAACAGCACCACGAAGAGGGCTGAAAGGGTCACGAATACCATTGAATTCAAGCGCTTCTTTTTCTAAGTTAGCGCCTTCAAATGGCTCCACATGAAAATGAATGGTGGAGGCCGGATGCAACACGCCATGTTCGTCCATTTTCAACGTAACGGCACAGATTTCTAAAAGTGCATCAGTTTGAGCATTGAAACCAGCGGTCTCAACGTCTACTACCACAGGGAAATAACCACGAAAGCGTTTTTTCAAGGTTAGAGCTTCATTTTCTAGTGTCATGTTGGCTTATTTTTGTGTGACGAAGGCTGCATTATTGCAGATTATACCGATGAGAAAAACCGCAATTTAAGAGAAAACCGGAATTCTATTTTGCATCCAATCAATAAGTTTGTATTGCATATTATGTAGACGTTTATTCGCCATACTTTGCATCATGTAAACCGATAAAACATGAGGAAGTAAAACGCTAAGTGGCGGTTAAGGTGATTGGAACACGGTGGCTCACATTAATGGCAGTGTGACAGATAACCCTATATTGGCGAGATTTTTGCATGCCGGTTGAAGTGGTTTTATTGATGCAAATTGACGGCAACAGACTGCCGTTTAAGAGACAGTATTAGATGAAGAAATGGCTGATTACCAGTGGTGTTGTATTTTCGTTGTTTAGCACAAGCAGCTTCGCTTTGATGGGCAAACGTTATGCTGCAACTCCACAGCAATCTCAATGGGAAATGGTGGTCAATACACCATTAGAATGTCAGCTTGTACACCCCATTCCAAGCTTTGGAGATGCGGTATTTTCATCTCGTGCAAATAAAAAAATCAATTTAGACTTTGAGTTAAAAATGCGTCGTCCGATGGGAGAAACACGTAACGTCAGTCTCATTTCTATGCCGCCACCTTGGCGACCAGGTGAACACGCCGATCGAATTACAAACTTAAAGTTTTTTAAACAGTTTGATGGTTATGTCGGAGGGCAAACAGCATGGGGCATTTTGTCTGAGCTGGAAAAAGGCCGTTATCCGACTTTTAGTTACCAAGATTGGCAGAGCCGAGATCAGAGAATTGAAGTCGCATTGTCATCAGTACTGTTTCAAAACAAGTACAACGCGTTTAGCGACTGTATTTCCAACTTATTGAAATACAGTTTCGAGGACATTGCTTTTACGATTTTGCACTACGAAAGACAAGGTGATCAGTTAACCAAGGCTTCTAAAAAGCGTTTATCACAAATTGCAGATTATATCCGACATAATCAAGATATCGATCTCGTGCTGGTGGCGACGTACACAGATTCAACCGATGGTAAAAGTGCGAGTCAAAGTTTATCAGAGCGACGTGCAGAGTCACTTCGTGACTATTTTCAGTCTCTAGGGCTACCGGAAGATCGAATTCAAGTGCAAGGGTACGGCAAGCGTCGTCCTATTGCAGATAACGGTTCGCCAATAGGAAAAGACAAAAACCGCCGAGTCGTGATATCTCTAGGGCGAACCCAAGTGTGATGCTTATAAAAACGCCGAAGCTGAAAGCTTCGGCGTTTTTGATTTACTGACGTTGTTAATAATATTTTAGTGGTATTTTGCCAAGCACCTTTCGGTGATTCCTGCTGTATAATTTGAATGTTAGTTTAAGCGGAATTTGGCAATGACTTCGCAATTGGTGGCGGTATCGATTTTTTCAACCTGTTTGGCAATAGCCGGATTAGGGTGACGCTTCATAAAGTCTATCAACGCCTTAGTACAGCATCCTATCGAGTCGATAAAGCTTGCACACTCTTTATTTGGGCATTGTGGGATAAGTGTTAAGACCTTCTCAGAGGCCAGTTGAAGGTATTTGAGTTCATAGTCAGTATCTCCAGCCCAACGCCAGAACTGAGCTAAGTTATGACAAGAAATCACAGAAATTAATAATCGCTCGTCCGCCTCAATTTCCACACATTCGCTGATATCTTCACTCAGGCTTAGGGCTTGCTGGTAATGAAGAATGCTGCGAACAGGGTCATCTAGTTGAAGTGCCGTATCGGCTAGAAGTGTGTGTTTTTCCCATTCACTGATCATTATCGTAATCCCGCATATCGAAGTTGCGGATAAATCTAAACGATAACTATTATCAAGTAAAGAGTTTTGTTTATAAAAGGACAGGCAGATCGCAGACCTGCCTGTAATCGGAGTTCAACTTGCAGTACAAGTGATTATTAGAAGTGCCGCTTAGCCTTCAAGACCTGCTGAAGCTTGCTTGTTTTGAATAAGCTCAATCATATAACCATCTGGGTCTTTTACGAATGCAATGTGCGTGCTTCCGCCTTTTACTGGACCTGGCTCACGCGTCACATTACCGCCCGCCGCTTTGATAGCGTCGCAAGTTGTGTAGATATCGTCAACACCAATGGCGATATGACCAAAAGCGGTACCTAAGTCATACTCAGTTTTACCCCAGTTGTAAGTCAGTTCGATCACTGCACCTTGGGATTCGTCACCATAACCAAGAAACGCTAGCGTGTATTCGTACTCTTTATTTTCGTTAGTACGAAGTAGCTGCATGCCCATAACTTCAGTGTAAAACTTGATGGATTTGTCTAGATCACCTACGCGAAGCATAGTGTGGAGAATTCGACCGTTTGACATTTTTTGCTCCTAGCTTTGATTTACAAATAGCGTTAGCTATCTGGGTATACTTTCTCTTTATATTCGCACAAATCTTCGATAATGCAGCTACCGCAGCGAGGCTTTCTTGCTACGCACGTATAACGACCATGAAGAATGAGCCAGTGGTGCACATCGAGTTTGAACTCTTTTGGCACAACTTTTAATAGCTTCTGCTCGACATCATCAACCGTTTTTCCCATCGCAAATTTAGTGCGATTCGACACGCGATAAATGTGCGTATCGACGGCAATAGTTGGCCAACCAAAAGCGGTGTTGAGCACGACGTTTGCGGTCTTGCGACCTACGCCTGGTAGCGCTTCTAACGCGGCACGATCTTCAGGAACTTCACCATTGTGTTTTTCCAACAAGATCTTACAAGTCTTGATAGTGTTTTCTGCCTTTGAGTTAAACAAACCGATGGTCTTTATGTATTCTTTTAAGCCATCAACTCCCAAATCGAGAATACTTTGCGGTGTATTAGCGACAGGGAAAAGTTTGTCGGTGGCTTTATTGACACTTACATCGGTTGCTTGCGCTGATAATAATACCGCGATTAGCAGCTCAAAAGGGGAGCTCCAGTTAAGCTCAGTTTGAGGATTCGGATTGTTTTCTCGTAATCGCTCAAGAATTTCGATTCTTTTTATTTTGTTCATTGCTGACTTCCAATACCGTCTCTGCGGTTTATGAAAAAGGCTCCTATGACAGAGCCTTATCTTGTTATGCGTTAGTGACGCGAGCACGTTCTATGGTTGGTTTTTCTTCTTTTGGTTGACGTGCCTGAATTGAATTATCTATGACATTTTTGAGCGCTATCAACAGCCCAACACCGATAAATGCACCAGGTGGGAGAAGCGCTAACAGGAAGCTATTGTCAAATTGGAAAACTTGAATCCGTAGAGCTGAAGCCCAGTCTCCTAGGAGAAGGTCTGCTCCGTCGAATAGTGTGCCATTACCAATCAATTCGCGCATGGCACCTAAAACAACCAAGACGCTCGTCATACCAAGGCCCATCCACAAACCATCTAGCGCAGCGGGTGCAACATCATTTTTTGAAGCGTATGCTTCAGCTCGACCAATAATGATGCAGTTCGTTACAATCAGAGGAATAAAGATACCAAGAGACAGGTATAAACCGTACGCATAGGCATTCATCAATAACTGAACGCAGGTAACAAGTGAGGCAATAATCATCACGAATACAGGTATACGGATCTCTTTTGGCACATAGTTACGAATAAGAGAAACTGTTACGTTGGATCCAACTAGCACGAGTAAGGTTGCAATACCAAGACCTAATGCATTGGTTATCGTGGAAGAAACCGCTAGCAGTGGACATAAGCCCAGCAGTTGTACGAGAGCGGGGTTGTTACTCCACATACCGTTTTTCATCAGTAATTTATTCTCATTCATTACTGCTCTCCTTCACAGCCTAACGGCTGGTTAAGAATGTCTTCACGAGATTGGTTTACGTAGTTAACGGTATTTCGCACCACTTTTACGACGGCTCTTGGCGTGATCGTTGCACCAGTAAATTGATCGAAATCGCCGCCATCTTTACGAACTTTCCACGAATTCCAATTGTTTTCCGTGACTTGTTTTCCTGTAAAGCTCAGGATCCAGTCGGTGACACGAAGATCGATTTTATCGCCCAGACCAGGGGTTTCTTGGTGGTTTAGGACGCGTGTCCCCAAAATATTGCCCTGATTATCAATCCCAGTAATCACTTTTATCTCACCATTGTAGCCATCTGGCGCGATAGATTCTATTGCGATTGCTGTTGGTTCACCATTCTTCGTGGCGAGGTAGGCTGGCATCGCACGTAATGTCCCCAGATCTGGAGACGTGACCATTGTACAAGCTTGCGTGAGTGCGTTGTCATGCATGTTTTCTGGAATGACTTGATTCAAAACAGAAAGTAATTGTTTTTGCTCTTGTACCTTGATTTGGTCTTTTGTTAGGTACTGAGTAAGGGCGACTAATCCGGTTGTTGCACATGCAAATATCGCGAGTGTCAGACCATTTTTTCTAATAGCGGTTAACATGTTTACCTCAGTGACCGTAAGTTCTAGGTTTGGTGTAGTAATCGATCAGTGGCACACACATATTTGCAAGCAACACTGCAAATGCAACACCATCTGGGAAACCGCCCCAACTGCGAATGATAAAAACCAAAGCACCAATAAGCGCACCGAAGATTAAACGTCCTTTGACGGTGGTAGACGCCGAAACGGGATCGGTTGCAATAAAGAATGCGCCAAGCATGGTTGCACCAGATAACAAGTGTAAAATTGGCGACGCAGTTTCCCCTGGCGTCAGCAACGTGAACACTAGGCTAAACAGAGTCAGACTCGCAAGGAAACCTGCTGGAATATACCATTGGATGATACGCTTTTTGATCATGACTATGCCGCCAAGAAGGTAAGCAAGGTTTACCCATTGCCAACCAATACCACCTAAGCCATCAAATATTGGCTGCGACATTACTTCGCTTGGAGTGGCACCTGTAAGAATGCCAGTCTTAAATGCATCAAGTGGTGTCGCCATTGTCACGCCGTCAACTCCTGAGCGAACTTGCTGAAGTGATAAGCCGTCGTAATCATAGCCCGTAAAAATTAAAGAGAGTGTATCTGCAAAATTTACATGATCAGGTATGAGTGATGTCGGTGCACTCCAACTCGTCATTTGTACTGGGAAAGAGATCAACAAGACCACATAAGCGACCATTGCAGGGTTGAATAAGTTTTGTCCAAGGCCACCATAGAGGTGTTTAGCGATTACTATCGCAAAAATAAGTCCGATCACCATAATCCACCACGGAGACCATGGTGGTATAGCAACGGCTAACAACCAAGCGGTAACTATTGCACTGTTATCACGTAGCGCTCTCATTGGTGAGCGTTTACGACAGATCATGACTAAGGCTTCAAGGGATACAGCGACTGCAATGGCAAAAATTAGTTGAATAAGCGTACCCCAGCCAAAGAAGTAGGTTTGAGCTACTAAACCTGGAAGTGCGCAAAGTGCCACCCATTTCATTAAGTCTGGCGTACTACGACGACTGTGGGTATGCGGTGAACTGGCAATAAAAAACGACACTACTCGTTCTCCTCAGTATTATTTTTATTAGCTTCTTGTTGCGCTTTGCGTGCCTTCGCGCGCGCAATTGCTGCGGCAACCGCGGCTTTCTTCGGATCCTCTTCTGGTTCTTCGGAAGCTGCTTCTTCAACAGGCTCTGTTTGCGTTTCTTGCTTCGCTTTGCGCGCTTTGGCTCGAGCGATGGCAGCAGCCACGGCGGCTTTTTTCGGATCGTCGGTTTGCTCGGCAGGTGCGTCAGCTTCTTCCGCTTCAGTTGAGTCTGCTTGCTTCGCTTTTCGCGCTTTGGCACGTGCAATCGCAGCAGCCACGGCGGCTTTTTTCGGATCGTCGGTTTGCTCAGTAGGTGCTTCAGCTTCTTCCGCTTCAGTTGAGTCTGCTTGCTTCGCTTTACGTGCTTTGGCACGTGCAATCGCAGCAGCCACGGCGGCTTTTTTCGGATCGTCGGTTTGCTCGGCAGGTGCGTCAGCTTCTTCCGCTTCGGTTGAGCCTGCTTGCTTCGCTTTGCGCGCTTTGGCACGTGCAATCGCAGCAGCCACGGCGGCTTTTTTCGGATCGTCGGTTTGCTCAGCAGGTGCGTCAGCTTCTTCCGCTTCAGTTGAGTCTGCTTGCTTCGCTTTGCGCGCTTTGGCACGTGCAATGGCAGCAGCAACCGCGGCTTTTTTCGGATCGTCGGTTTGCTCAGTAGGTGCTTCAGCTTCTTCCGCTTCAGTTGAGTCTGCTTGCTTCGCTTTACGTGCTTTGGCACGTGCAATGGCAGCAGCAACCGCGGCTTTCTTCGGATCGCTGTCTTGCTGTGCAGACGTTTCCGATTCTACAGATTCAGTTGAATCTTCTTGTTGTGCTTTTTTCGCTTTAGCTCGGGCGATGGCGGCCGCAACTGCCGACTTTTTATCATCAGCGTTATTGTCTGGCGTTTCGCCTTGTTCTTTTTGCGCTTTCCGTTCGCGAGCAAGACGTTTGCGCTCTTCGCGCAGTTTTGCCATTTCTGAGTTATCAGGTTCACTAGAGCCTGCTTTAGCTGCTGCCGCTTGTTTCGCCTTCGCTTTGGCAATGGCTGCCGCTACGGCTGGTTTTACTGCTGGCTCTGTTTTTTCTGTGGTTTCTGTCTTTTGAGCTTTCACTCGTGCGATTGCTGCTGCTATCGCATCATCGCCGCCAGAAGACTTCATCTCTTTACGGCGCTGATCGGCAGCTTTCTTGAAGCGATTTTCACGTTCTGCTTTTTCGCGTTCCATACGCGCTTTTTTCTCTTCAAAACGCAGTTTTGCTCGCTCTGCAGCTTCCGCTTCTTGTGTTCTAGTTCTAATTTCTGCTTTCGCTTGGCGGTAGTACTGTACGAGCGGAATTTCACTTGGACATACAAACGCACAAGCGCCGCACTCGATACAATCCTTTAAGTTTAATTCTTCGAGTTTGTCATACTCTTCAGCTTTTGCATGCCATTGCAGTTGTTGAGGCAGCAGCGAAGCAGGGCACGCTTCTGCACATTGGCTACAGCGAATACATTCCATCTCATACTGGTGCGGAGAGATCTCACGACGAGTCGGAGCAAGGATACAGTTTGCTGTCTTGGTAATCGGCACTTGGGAGTGAGGAAGGGTAAAGCCCATCATTGGCCCACCCATAATTAAACGCTGTAACTTCTTATCTGCTTTATAGCCAAACTCATCCAACAGTGCTTGTACTGGTGTCCCTAACAATGCCCAAACGTTGCGTGGTTGTTTGAAGGTTTTACCAGTGAGAGTCACGATGCGCTTTATCATCGGTTCACCGTCGATGACTGCGCGTTTTATAGCGTAAAGAGAACCAACATTCTGAACCAAAATACCAATATCGGCTGGAATCGCGCCACTTGGTACTTCTTTATTGGTTAAAATTTTGATCAGCTGTTTTTCACCGCCAGAAGGGTATTTAGTCGGGATAACGCGAATAACGATATCTTTGTTTATAGCCGCAGCTTCTAGCGCTTTGATTGCTTCTGGCTTGTTGTCTTCAATGCCAATAATCGTGAGCTTTGGTGTCAGGATATGTTCGACAATTTCGATACCTTGAATAAGCTCTTCGGCATGTTCTTGCATGAGCTTGTCATCAGACGTGATGTATGGCTCGCACTCTGCTGCATTAACGATAAGAATCTCGGTACGAGCAAAACCTGATTGGATTTTTTTTGCAGTAGGGAAGCCTGCGCCACCCATACCAGAAATACCAGCGAGACGAATAACATCAATCAGTGCGTCAGGGGTTTCTTGTTGGTAATCTGCGACGGGGTTTCTTTCACACCATGCATCGTTACCATCAGGCGTGATGACAGCGCACAATTCACTTAACCCAGAAGGGTGCGCGACAGTTCGTGGCTCAATCGCGGTGAGCGTACCTGATGTTGGAGCATGCACTGGAACCGTAAAGCCGGTCTCCGATTGCGTTAATGGCTGACCTTTTAATACGTAGTCACCTTCGGCAACCAGTAGGTTACCCGCTTTACCAATGTGCTGTTTTAGCGGCAATACAATTTCTGACGGGATAGCCGCATGAGCGAGTTCAGTTTTGTTGGACTGCTTTTTATTTTCTGCCGGATGCACACCACCTGGGAAATCCCAAAGCGCGCCTGTACGAATTTGTTCAATCAAAGACAACATGTGAAACCTTACTTAATTGAATCTTTCACGTTCGCTGCATTGTCGGCAGCATCCGTAATGTTAAGTACCGGAATGGAGTGAAGTTGCCACTTCCAGCTTTCTGTGGTCGTTGCCACAGGAATCATTTCAATACAATCAGTCGGACATGGGGCAACACACAAGTCACAGCCCGTACATTCGTCTTTGATTACGGTATGGACCGCCTTTGTTCCGCCTACAATTGCATCCACCGGACACGCCTGAATACACTTAGTGCAGCCAATACACATGTCTTCATGAATAAACGCAACGGTTGGAATTTTGCTGTCGAGATCGTGCGCAGATTCTTCTGGCTCAACACCCATTAAGTCGGCGAGCTTTTCGATTGTTGCCTGACCACCAGGTGGACATTTGTTTATGTGGTCGCCATTTGCAATTGCTTCAGCATAAGGGCGGCAACCAGGGTAGCCACATTGACCGCATTGAGTTTGCGGTAAAATGGCGTCGATTTGATCCACAATAGGGTCCGCTTCAACTTTAAAGCGAATAGAAGCAAAACCAAGTATCGCGCCGAAAATCGCAGCCAGAACCGCTAACGCGATAATCGCAATTAAAATCGTACTCATCGCTTACTTCACCAAACCTGTAAAGCCCATAAAGGCGAGTGACATTAAACCTGCTGTAATCATTGCTATTGATGCACCTTTAAAAGGTACAGGAACGTCGGCGGCGGCTATGCGCTCTCGCATGGATGCAAAAAGTATCAACACCAATGAGAAACCAACAGCGGCGCCGAAGCCGTAGATGATCGATTCAATAAAGTTATGGTTTTCATTAATGTTAAGAAGTGCCACGCCCAATACTGCGCAGTTTGTTGTGATCAGCGGTAAGAAAATGCCAAGCAAGCGATAAAGCGTCGGGCTGGTTTTGTGCACAACCATTTCGGTGAACTGCACCACAACGGCTATCACCAAAATAAAACTCATGGTTCGAAGGTACTCAATACCTAGTGGACGAAGGATGTAGCTTTCCACTAAATACGCACACACTGACGCGAGCGTTAGCACAAAAGTTGTCGCTAAGCCCATACCTATTGCTGTTTCCAGTTTTTTGGACACACCCATGAAAGGACATAGGCCCAAAAACTTCACCAGTACAAAGTTGTTCACCAGCACAGTGCCGACCAACAACAAAACATATTCGGTCATAGTTATTACGTTCTTAAAATCCGATCTTGATATTATCGTGTTTTGTGACACCAATAACAACCAGTGAACGATGTGGTTTTACATACACGATGGAAAAATAGTCGTCTAATTGATGTATTTCGATGAATCAATAAGAAATTGAATCGTTTGCTGAATGTATTGTTAGCGAGAGGATACTACCTATTAAT
>NZ_WXWS01000011.1:0-10166 GCF_009904715.1 Vibrio sp. V42_P2S4T144
ATTATGGAATGAATAAATTATTGACCCTGACCCCCTTGGCGGTCGCGATTGGTTCTTCATTAGTAGCACCAAGCGCAGTGGCTTCAGAAGAGACGAACTCAACCCCATCAGCAACTGAAACGATTCAAGTCTTCGGTCATCAGTACGAAGGTTATGCTGAACACATGCCTCAATCAGGCACCAAAACCGATGTGGAATGGCTTGATGTGCCACAAGCGGTATCCGTAGTAACGAAAACAGAAATGCAAGACCGAGGCGCGGTGCGTTTAGTGGATGCGCTAGATGGGGTAGCCGGGGTCAATAACACCTTGGGCGAAGGCAGCCGCGATCAGTTCATGATCCGTGGTTTTGATTCACTCAACGATATGTACCGTGATGGCTTGCGAGATGACGGTACGTTGCAGTCTTACCGCAGCTTAGCGAACGTTGAACGCGTTGAAATTGTGAAAGGCCCTGCGGGTGCTTTGTATGGCCGTGGTTCGGCTGGGGGCATCATCAACTTGGTGACGAAACGCGCTAACGGTGAGAATTTTACTCACGTAAACGGTAGTGTAGGCAGCAACAACCAATATGTTGGTCAGGTCGACAGCTCAATGGCGTTTACAGATAAGGTCAACGGGCGTATTAACTTGGAATACCGTCAAGCCGACTCGTACGTTGATCATGTTGATTCAAACGATTTCTTCATTGCACCGACCATTCGTGTGTTACCAGCGGAAGGTCACACCATTGATATTGACGTGGAATACGCCCATCAAGAACTAGTGCCGTATCGTGGTGTGCCATCAAAAAATGGCAAGCCAGTTGATTTGCCAGTAAGCACTTACTTTGGCGGTACAAACGACTATCAGGAGTCAGACAGTCTCCGTATTGCGGTGGATTACGAATGGCGTCTGAATGATCAATGGGTATGGAACAACCGAGCGGCGTTCAACCATATCGAACTTGAGCAAAAAGGCACGCGTCAGGGCAAAGTGACGGGTAATGAAGTGTCTCAAACCGTCAACAACTTTGGTTACGATCCACGTACTACGACCACTTTACAATCTGAGTTGGTTTGGGAAACCAGGGACAATCAATTGATGGTGGGTGCAGATTTCAACCAGATCGATATCGACCTAACGTTGGCAAGTGACAAAACGCTTCCTCCGCAAAATATATACGACCCAGTCG
Organism: Vibrio sp. V42_P2S4T144; assembly: GCF_009904715.1. Taxonomy (NCBI): domain Bacteria; kingdom Pseudomonadati; phylum Pseudomonadota; class Gammaproteobacteria; order Vibrionales; family Vibrionaceae; genus Vibrio; species Vibrio sp. V42_P2S4T144. The sequence goes on from NZ_WXWS01000011.1 coordinate 1,174, forward strand.
TTGGTCCAACGCCTGATCCGGGCTTTAAGCCATTTCGTGACAATACCACCACCACGACAGGTTTGTATGTGCAAGACGTCTATACGTGGGGCGACCTTTCTTTGATCGGTAACGTGCGTTACGACTCGATGGAGCTCGAACAACAAAAAGCGGGCTCAGATAAGGAAAAGTTGGATGATGACAAAGTCAGCTACCGTGCTGGTTTGGTATACCGCATCAATTCCGACACATCCGTATACGCCAGTTTAGCGCGCTCTTGGCAGTTACCGTACGCTGGTATCTACATCAATCCAAAATTGGCGGAATTCTTCCACACCGACTTAAAAGAGGTGGGTGCGAAAGCGTACCTTTTGGATAACGCATTAATGTTGAATGCGGCACTGTTCCAGATTGATCAAGAGCAACCACAAACTAACGTGGACGGCGATGTGATCGATAAAATTGAAGTGCGTCACCAAGGCATTGAATTAGAGGCTCGCGGCCAAATCACCAAACAGTGGGACATCTCTGTTGGTTACAGCTACTTAGATGCGGAAGACAAAGCCACAGGCAAAAAGCCTAACGATGTATCAGACCACTTGTTCTCTCTTTGGAGCACTTACCAATTGGATGACAACTGGCGTTTAGGCGGTGGTGTGAAGTACGTGGGCGACCGTTACGCAGGTAACGACGAAGCCGTCGCACTTGGCGATTACACAACGGTGGATTTGATGGCGGCGTACACCACTGGTCGTCACAAAATCCAAGCGAACGCTTACAACATTTTGGATGAGAAATACATTCTTGGCGCAACAAACGGCACGTCTGGCTTAAACCAGATTGGCTACGGCGCACCAGCCGAGTTCATGCTCAGCTACGGATATCAGTTCTAGGCTTTTTGTGCGTAGTTAGCGCCTGTTAGCCGATTTTTGCCTCATATTGAGGATGTTTAGCCCCGAGAGCCTACGGGATGTATTCTGCCCGAGGCTCAATTTCTCGCAAAGGAGATCTTAATGTCTTACCAGAATTTGGATGGTAAAGTGCGTGTACGTGCTGGTTTGTCTACCACTTACAGTGTGCTTGCGATTGCAATCGCTTTTGCCACATCCATGAGCGCGGTTGCTGCTCCTGCTAAAAAAGAACAAACTACCACGATGGAAACCGTCGTTGTCACTGGTAGCGTGATTGGTAAATCTGAAATTGAAGACGTCAAAGAGTACCCAGGTGCTCGTACCGTCATTACCCGCGATCAAATCGAGAAAACCGCCGCAGGCTCGATTGATAACGCGCTACAGCGCGTGCCGGGTATTAAAGTTCAGGATGAAAGCGGAACGGGCGTATTGCCTAACATTTCCGTACGTGGTTTGAAAGCAAGCCGTAGTGGTCATGCTCAGTTCTTGATGGATGGTGTACCGCTAACACTTGCGCCATATGGTCACACTGGTCAGTCTATCTTCCCAGCAACACTGTCGATGCTTGATCGTATTGACATTGTACGCGGTGGTGCCGCAGTACAGTACGGCCCAAACAACGTCGGTGGTGTGATCAACTTAGTGACCAAACCGATTCCACACACGTGGCAAACTGAAATCAGTAACCGCCTTACCGTGTTTGATGGCGGTGATGCGCCGCTGAATGATTTTTACCTACGCACGGGCGGCTGGTTAAGCGACACATTTGCACTACAGTTGGAAGGTAACTTCCTAAAAGGTGAAAGCTTCCGTGAACATTCCGATACGGACGTGAAGAACTTCCAAGCCAAAGCACAGTGGCTACTGAGTGACACTCAAGAGATTCAAGCATTCCTGCAACGTTACGATGCTGAAACGCAAATGCCGGGCGCACTTTCGCCACAAGATTACGAGCAAGATCGTCACCAATCGAAACGTCCTTACGATGATTATGAAGGTAAGTCGACGCGCTGGAGTGTTAAGTACATCCACGATTTGCCATTTGCCGACAGTGCCGAGCTAGAAGTGCTAACGTTTGGCCATAAGTCAGAGCGTCTTTTCAAGTGGGGCTTTAACAGCGCGGGTGGCCATTGGGCGGATCCGGCTCTGCCAGCGACGGACGTTCGTACCTCTCCACGTGAATTTACCGTGTATGGTATAGAGCCAAAAATGGCGATGTACTTTGGCGAAGGTAAATCCGTTACTCAAAACTGGATCGTGGGTACCCGTTATGTTAATGAAGACATTGACTACAAACTCACTCAGACTCCAATCGCCGGTGGTGCAACCAGCGTTCCGCGTGATTGGCATCTAGATACGGACGCGTTTGCTGGATACGTTAGCAACGAAATTGGTTTGTTCAATGATACATTGAAGGTAACGCCTGGGTTGCGTGTTGAGTCGGTTCGAATGACGTTTACCGATCGTGGTAAAAAACAAACGGCAGACAACACCGTGACGGAATGGTTGCCAGGTTTGACGGTGGCATACAACTTAACTGACCAGTGGGTGACGTATGCGAACGCGCAAAAATCACTTCGTGCGCCACAAATTGCCTACATCCGAGGTTTGGGTGAAGAAGGTAGCGAACTGGCTTGGAACTACGAAGTCGGCGCGCGTTACACCCAAGATGCGACCAGCTTTAACGCTGCACTTTATCGCATCGACTTTGAAGATCAATTGCAATGGCAAAGCTCAACGCAGACCTTCGATAACATCGGAAAAACACTTCACCAAGGCATAGAGCTTTCTGCTCGTTACGTGCCTGAAGCACTACCTGCACTGAGTTTAGGCGCAAGCTACAACTATCTAGACGCTACGCTTGAAGAAGAAGGCGCGAATAAAGGTAATCAACTGCCTTACACCTCTAAGCATCAGCTTGGTTGGGATGCAACCTACGCATTTTACGGCATGGACACCACGCTATCGGGCTTCTACTTTAGTGATTCGTATACCGATAACGCCAACACCAGTGCCGAAGATGCAACTGGCGCAACGGGTAAAGTACCATCTTACATGGTGTGGAACTTCAACTTGGGGACGGATTTATACAAAGACGACAAAGGCAAGTTACGCATGAATGTTGCGGTGAACAACTTGTTTGACGAGGAGTATTACTTCCGCGGGATTGATACAAGCCCAGTTGGTCGGTACCCAGCTCCGGGACGCTCTTACACACTGGATCTGAACTATCAGTTTTAAGCGTTTCGTTCACCGAGTTTGAAAAGAAAAGTCGCCAATTTACCTTGGCGACTTTGCCGATCTTAGGTAATGGAAAACTCTTAGCACTGGAAAAAAGCAAGATGAAAAATAAAAAACAATTTACGATCAAACACTTTTCAACAGTTTTGCTGATGCTGTTGAGCTCAGCTTTGATGTCATTTAGCGCATTTTCTCAGGCGCGCAGCGTGCAAGATGAGCAAGGCACTTTTGAGCTAGAAGCGATACCTCAACGTATTGTGGTTTTAGAATTTTCGTTTGTCGATGCATTAGCGGCAGTCGATGTCTCACCTGTAGGCGTCGCCGATGACAACGATGCCACACGAGTCATTCCTGCTGTTCGTGCCAAGGTTGGTCCTTGGCAATCGGTCGGCATGCGCTCGCAACCGAGTTTAGAGGCGATTGCGGTGCTCAAGCCGGATTTGATCATTGCTGATGCAGAACGTCATCGCGCGATTTATCAAGATTTGCAGCGAATTGCGCCAACTTTGCTGTTAAAAAGCCGTGGTGAGACATATCAAGAAAATCTCGAATCCGCACACAAAATCGGCGTGGCAATTGGCAAACAAGCGAAAATGACACAACGAATTGAGCAGCACAAACAGACAATGGCGGAGTTCAAACAGCATTTTGCAACACAAGAAACCATTCAGTTTGGTGTGGTTTCTGACAAAGGGATGTGGTTGCATAGCCCGGTTTCTTACGCTGGGGGCGTTTTGAGTATGCTGGGCATCCAAAGCCCGCTGGCTCCATCTGAGCAAAAAGCGTATATCCCAACCAGTTTCGAACTTTTACTAAAAACCAACCCTGATTGGTTGTTAGTTGGACTTTACTCTCAACCAAATATTGTGGATGAGTGGCGCAAAAATCCATTGTTTAAGTTGCTAACTGCTGCGAAAAAACAGCAACTTGTTGAGGTTTCTCCTGAACTGTGGTCGTTAAATCGCGGCATGTTGGCTGCGGAAGAAATTGCCCGCAATCTTGAAGCGTTATTGGAGCGCTCATGAGTGCGGCGATAAGCTCGGAAAGCGCGTCTTCGGTTAGCAAATCGCATTGGAAAGCGAGCTTGTTTGTCTGTGCTATGGCGTTGTGTACGCTCTCAGGCTATGCAGCCTCAATGATTGGCTGGTCCAACTTTTCTTTGAGCGTTAATGATCTGACAAGCTATTGGTTTGCGTTTGATGAGGGCAATATGCTGCATCAAATCCTCGCGACGCTGCGTGCGCCTCGTGCCTATGCTGGGTTATTAATTGGCGCTTCGCTTGCGGTATCCGGAGTGCTGATGCAAGGATTAACTCGTAACCCTTTGGCGTCGCCATCCATTCTCGGCATTAATGCTGGTGCGGCTTGTTTTATGGCCTTGGCGTCCATCGGCGTACCATTCTTTAGTCAATTGAACTCAATCATCAACGCAGTACTCGGCGCGCTACTAAGTGGTGGTGCGGTCATGTTGTTGGGCGGTTTTTTTTCCGCGCGTTCTCACCCATTGCGTTTAGTGCTAGCGGGCATTGCCATCAGTGCACTGCTGATAGGGTTAACTCGTGCGTCGGTAATTTTGGCGGATGACATGGCTTACAGCGTGTTGCATTGGTTAACGGGTTCACTCTCCGCGGTAGATTCTGAACAGTGGCAGCAACTGTGGCCTTTTGCGACTTTAGGTTTGGTGCTCGCCATGGGCTTAGCGCGAAACTTAAATTTACTCGCGTTGGGGGACGAAGTTGCTGTTGGGCTAGGTGGTAACATTCGTCTTACGCGATTTATCAGTGGTTTAGCGGTTGTGCTGTTGGCAGGAACTAGCGTAGCGATTGCTGGGCCAATTGGCTTTGTCGGGTTGTTAGTGCCGCACTTGGTACGCCCGATTGTTGGTCACAACTATCACATTCTCATTCCGGTTTCCGCCTTGTGTGGCGCGGCATTGGTGACGTGGTCAGATGCTTTATCACGAGCGATTGCTTTTCCGGCTGAAACGCCAGTGGGCGTGATTACCGCGCTGTTGGGCACACCTTGCTTTATCGCGATTGCAATGAGGAAATCATCATGATGAATCAAACCAAACTGTTTGCATTAGTTGGATTGTTGCTGATTGCGTCTTCTCTCACGCTGTTTGTTGGTGCGGCGAACATGTCGGCTCAACAGGTTTTTGCATTACTGTTTTCTTTCTCTGACTCGGACTTTGTGATTCACCAATATCGATTACCGAGAATGTTGCTCGCCATTGGCGTGGGCGCTGGGTTGGGGCTGTCAGGCGTTTTAGTTCAAGGCGTCATCCGTAATCCACTTGCCTCACCAGATTTAATGGGGATAAGCGCCGGAGCAGGACTGGCGGCTACCGCTTGTTTGGTGCTGTATCCGAATGCGCCAGTGGCAATGTTGCCGATGGTCGCCATGGCGGGAGGCTTGCTTGCTGCTGGCTTTATTGCTGTGCTGGCTTACTGGTCGAAACCAACACCAGCACGTTTGGCGCTGATTGGTGTTGCTGTCAGCGCATTTTTAGCTAGCGGTATCGATTTTCTTCTGATTGTGCACCCTATTGAAATCAACACGGCGATGGTATGGCTAACCGGCAGTTTGTGGGGACGAAACTGGCAACAAGTGCCGTTTATTTGGAGTGCTTTATTGCTGCTACTACCATTGGCGTTTTGGCTGGCTTGGCGGCTAGATGTTATGGGACTGGGAGAAGAAAGCGCCACTACACTTGGCACGAAACCAAGACAGATCCAAATTATTGCGTTGATTGCTGCCGTGCTATTTGCGAGTATCAGTGTGTCTGTGGCAGGCACGATCAGCTTTGTTGGCCTGCTTGCGCCGCATCTTGCGCGTTTGCTGTTTGGCCACAACCACAAGTTGTTGATTCCAGCCGCTGCAACCCTTGGCGCTTTGTTGGTGATTTGCGCCGATGGTTTAGCGAGAGGCTTACAGCCACCAATTGAGCTACCAGCGGGAGTGCTGACATCTGTTATTGGCGCACCATATTTCATTTTTCTTTTGTATCGTTATAGAGGTTGGTAAGCATGTTACGAACGCAGAACTTATCCGTCGCGTACGGCAAACAGACCATCATTCCAGATCTCTCTTTGTCGATTCCTCAAGGTAAAATTACCGCACTAGTTGGTCCAAATGGTTGCGGTAAATCGACACTATTAAAAACCTTGGTACGCATCAATAAACCCGCTTCTGGCCAAGTGTTGTATGACGACAAACCACTAAGCAGCTACGGTGATAAACGCTTGGCGCGTTCGTTGTCTTTGCTGCCGCAGATTCTTGTCAGTCCTGAAGGTATTACCGTCAGAAAACTGGTCGAATATGGCCGCTCGCCTTATCTCTCTCATTGGGGCCGGTTAAGTCAACAAGACAAGACCTTAGTCGAGCAAGCAATGCAAGATACTGGCGTGATTGAGTTTGCTGACAAGCCAGTTGAATCGCTGTCTGGCGGTCAAAGGCAAAGGGCGTGGATTGCGATGGTAATGGCGCAAGATACCGACGTAGTGATGCTTGATGAGCCAACCACTTACTTGGATCTCTCTCACCAAGTTGAGCTGATGAAACTCATGAGGCAGATGAACGACAAAGGCAAAACAGTGGTCGTAGTGCTGCACGATCTAAACCAAGCGTGCCGTTACTGCGATCATTTGGTGGTGTTGGAAAAAGGTCAGTTAGTCACGCAGGGAACACCGCAAGAGGTAATGACAGAAGGCATGTTGTCATCGGTGTTTGATTTACAAGCGAGAGTATTTAATGACCCAATCTCAGGCACGCCGATGTGTGTGGCGGTGTAGGTTTACGTCTTTGGAAAGCTATCTGCAATAAAAACGTCGATCCATAAAAACAAACCCCGCTAGTAACAAAGTTGCTAGCGGGGTTTGTTGTTTTTAAGAGCGTCCTTAATGTGGCGTTTAAGCCAGTTTAAACGTCGCCACTTTCGAGTTGAGATCCTCAGCTTGCGATTTCAGCTCAGCAGATTGATTCATCGATTCTTCGGCACCAACTACCAAGTGATCGGTCACATCTTTAATGGACGTGACATTTTGCGTGATTTCATTGGTTACGTGCGTTTGCTCTTCGGCGGCGGTCGCGATTTGCGTTGCCATATCGCTGATCAGCGCAACGGCCGCGTTGATTTCATCCAGAGCCAGTGCTGCGCGATCTGCATCTTCCACCGAACCTTGCGCGAGCTGAGAGCTTGTATCCATGATGGTCACAGCGCGTTGTGTGGTTTGCTGCAAGGTCTCGATCGTCGAGCGAATCTCTTCGGTTGAGGTGTGTGTGCGTTGTGATAGCACGCGAACCTCGTCTGCAACAACGGCAAAACCGCGACCTTGTTCACCTGCACGCGCCGCTTCAATCGCCGCATTCAGAGCCAGTAAGTTGGTTTGTTCTGCGATGTCTCGAATCGTTGATAGTACGGTTGAGATGTCTTGCGCGTGCTGGTTGAGCTCGCCGATGACAACGCTCGCTTGGTTGACTTCAGAAGACAAATTGTTGATGGATGACTTGGAGTTGATCACTAACTCATGACCATTTTGTGTGCTCGCTGAAGAGTCTTGAGCGGCTTTAGCCGTCTGCTCTGCATGTGCTGCAATCTCTTGCGTTGCCGATGCCATTTCAGTCACAGCGGTCGCCACCATCGTGATTTCTTGTTGCTGATGGTTCAGATCGGAAACCGATTGATTCGCGCGATTCGTGCTCAGCTCCGATTGTTGGCTCAGTTCTTCCGCTTGGTGACGAATGTGACCAATAAGTTGCTGCAAACTTTCAACGAACTGGTTGAAGTTTTCAGCCAGCTCACCAACTTCGTCACGGTTTTCTACTTTGATGCGTTGAGTTAGGTCGCCGCTACCGTTTGCGATTTGTGCAAGCGCATTCGAAACGTTGTAGAGCGGACGGAACAAGATGTTACATAGCAGATTAAACAAAGCTACGCAGATAACGACGACGATGGTGGTTGCGATGATCTGATCCCAAACAGCATCGTAAAGTGGGGCAACCAACGAGTTTTGATCTAACACCGTCACTGTTGTGAGCTTGGTACCCTCTATGTGGCGCGCGTAAATCACATATTCGGTGCCGTTAATAGAGACGCGACGCTCTGTACCTGAACGTGCGGCAGACGTAATGTCGTTGTTGTTGAGGCCCAGCTTGCTAACCGGTTGATTCAGCAGTTTACCGTTGTTATGAGTGAAAATATTGCCCTGTTCATTGGCAATAAACATATAACCTTCACCCGGTAGGATCACTTGGTTGAGACTGTTCAGGATATCACCGATCTCTACGTCAGCACCCAGAACGACGGTTTGACCATGCAATTGCAGGGCTTTACCGAGCGACACGACGTTAGCCCCCGTGGCAGCTGCGACGGTCGGGTTATCCATAAAGACTTTCGATGGGTTGGCGATTGCATTGGTGTACCAGCCCCACTTACGAGGATCGTTATTACCTGGTGGCAAAACCACCCCATTAGCGTTGTCTTGTGACCCGTCCGGGTAAGCGAGGAAAACGTTATCGAACGCGCCAGAGTCTCGGACTTGTTTCAAATGCGTAACCAGAGAACGTTTCTCTGAATCAGAAGAGAGTGAAGTTAGTGCGCGCTCTTTAGAGAGTAGCCAGTCCTTTACGTATTGATTGTAAGATGCGCTAGTGCTTTCTAGTCGCTGTGCGACTTCGACATCGAGCCTATTTAATGAATCTCGAAAAGACAGCCCCTCTACCAGCACTCCCCCTAGAATGATGGCGGCACTGGCAGAGATTGCCAGTTTGTTTTTTAATGATAGATTTTTGAACATAAAGCGAATAATAGATCTTTGAATAATAGTTGTTGTGTTTTTATTCTCATCAGTGCTCTCTGCG
>NZ_WXWS01000011.1:10187-14680 GCF_009904715.1 Vibrio sp. V42_P2S4T144
CTCCATGTCGCGAATTTGAGTTTTACACCAAATAAGCAAAAGGATTTGGAACGATATTATTTATGTATTTGTAAAGTAAGGATTTGTCGATTTTTGTAAATGAGAATTGATTTCAATAAATGGTGATCTTTATCACATTTGCGTGTCTGATAATCCATTAAAAATGTGAAGGTTATAGCACCGGATATATATTGATTAGCTTAATCATTGTTATGGGCAATCGTTATGCGCAGTATATTGTTAGTCCCCGCGTTATTAGTGTCAGGGTGTGCTCTGATACAACAGTCGACGCCGATTCAACCTGACGCCAACTGGCACGTGGACCAGTTATCGAACGGTATGAAATACCATCTCTATCCAACAGAAGACCAAGAAGTCTCGGTCCGTTTGGTGATGAATATCGGCTCATTCCAAGAAACATCTTCTCAAAAGGGTTACGCTCACTTTGTTGAGCATATGGCGTTTAATGGTAGTGAGCATTTTACCGGTAACGACGTTGTCAAACTTTTTGAGCAATCTGGTGGTAGCTTTGGCGCTGATATCAACGCTTTTACCAGTTATCAGCAAACGTCTTACCAACTTGACCTTGCGAATAATACGAAGCTAGAAGATGCCCTGAAGTGGATGAGAGATATCGGTAACGGACTTGAGTTTGCTCCTGAGCAAGTAGAGAAAGAAAAAGGGGTGATTCTTGGGGAATGGCGACGTGCTAATCCAGATGATAAGTCCTTTTCTATGCATGCTTACCAAGCCTCGATTGAAGGCACTATGTATGGTGAACATGACCCAATTGGTACTCGCGAAGCGATTCAAAACGCTTCCTCGAGTAAGTTAAAGGCGTTTTACGACAAGTGGTACCAGCCACAAAATGCCGAGTTGATTGTGACTGGTAATATCGACGTAGATTCACTGTCCAAGATTATCAAAAGCAAGTTCTCGAACTGGGAAAGTACCTCGGATACGGTAATAGAGAAGCGCCGTGATATTCGAGTGAACAACGAAAACAGAATCTTGCCAAGTAACACGATGGAATCACCAAGTCTTCATTTAGTGATTGAGCGTGGTCTAAGTGGCAGCGCGACGATTGAGCAACAACATGAAGTGTGGCGTGATGAAGTCGCAACACAACTCATTCAACAGCGTTTGATCCGTGTACTCAGTGATGCCGCTGAACCTTTTCAATACGCTTATGCAGAGCCCTATTACTCTAACTATCAGCGTATGATGTCGGCAGGGATTTCGTTTGCACCAGATCGCCGCGAACAAATGCACCAGACTTTCATTCGTACCTTGGCGTCGTTAAGAGATTATGGTGCGACTCAATCCGAGTTAGATAGCGTTATGTCAAATTGGCAAGGTGAACTTGCAAATATTGATTCAGATTGGAGTCAGCGTAAGCCAAACAGTTACGCAGAAGCACGTGTTTTTCAAATTGGACAAGACAGTGTCAGCCAATCAAAAGAGAATTATGCCCAGAGTTTGGCAGAATTCATCAACAACGAGAATTTAGAGAGCATTAACACACAATTGACGGCTTTGTTATCTCAGCAGCCAAGCTTTTTTATTGGTTTGGGGAAAAGCGAAACGTCAGAACAGTTCAATGGTGTATTTGCCGCTCTAAACAGTGCCTATCTTCAAACTGGCGAAAAACCGTTAGAGATGTATGACAAAGTGGATGGATTCTTAAAGCCTACCCAGGAAGGCAGCATCACGAGCATGCGTCAGGAAGCGGGTGGTTTTCAAGTCTATACGCTATCAAACGGTATCGAAGTGTGGTTCCAAAAAGATACTAAAGCGGGTGGTCGAGCGTATATTTACTATGCGAGCCAAGGTGGTAAAGCCGCTGTTGATCCGACGTTGTATGCCGCTTATGAAATCGCAGCAACAACGGCAATACGCAGTGGGTTAGGGACATTTTCTGGTTCAGAGCTAGATAGCTACTTACGCAAAAACAACATTGCGCTTGGCGCGATGCTTGATGCGACCAGTCACGGAGCTCAAATTACGGCGCCAAATACGCACCTAACTGATGCTTTGAATGGACTATACAACCTAGCGACGGAGATTAAAGTCGACGAGCGCCAGATGGAAGCAGCGAAGCAAGAGTTTAAACAGCAGAGCGGCGCTTTTTTTGAATCACCGATGGGAAAACTGATTCAAAAAGCAAACGGCAATTCTTATTTGCCGGGTAGTCGTCATCGTATAGTGTCCAGTGATGATGTTGAACAAGTGACTTCCGAGCAGATACTAGCGGTGCATGAGCAACTTTTCAAAACCAATGATGGTTTTAAGATGGTTATTGTTGCAAACGTAGAGCCGGAAGAAATTACACCACTTTTGCGTAAGTATGTGGCCTCTATCGAAATGAAACCGAGTCGTTCGATTGATTATCACGTTGCGTTTAACCCGGAAGTGCCGGAGCGAACTGTGGTTGCGGATGGGCATGAACCTTCATCGTTGTATGTAATGCGTTTGACTAATACGAGCGATTACCAACGTACGGCAAGAGACACGGTTATCGAAGATATTTTGCAACGTATTAGTAATGCACGTGTTTTGGATATTGTGCGAGAAGAGTCTAGCCTTGATTACAGCCCGAGCATTTACACCATGACACAAGATCGCGAACCCATCTCTGATTGGCTCTTGGAGTCTCAAGTTGAGCCCGAAGACGTGGCACTTTTAGAGAGTAAACTGGGCAAAGTGTTTGATGGTTTAGCGTCAAATATTACCCAAAAAGAAGTGGATACGGCCGCGAAACAACTGGCAGTCGCGATGCAAGGATTGGATGACAACCCAGCACGGAGATCATGGGCATATACTCGTTATTTGGTGCATGATTACGGCGTCGATGTGTTGCTTGACGTTGAGAAAGTGGCTAAGAGTGTGACGTTAGATGAAGTGAAAGCGCATGCAAAATCAGCTTTTGGTCCACAAGCAAAACGCTCGGTAATGGTTTTAAATCCGGCCGAATAATCACGTAGTTTCTGACGAAAATCGTGGCAATAGTAATAAAAAAGACGGCGTGAAAGCCGTCTTTTTTAAGCACTTTAATCAAAGCTTTTATGCTGATTTACGCGAAAGTCGCTTTTCATTGTTGGTGTTATTTTCTTTTGTGATCGCACTGTCTTGAGCCTTACCCTTTAACGTTACCACTTCCTTTTCAGGTAATTCGGCTGCTTCACCAAAGAATTTGCCACCAGGTTCAATGCTGAGGTTATTGCTCCAGATCCTACCGCTTACGCGTCCCTTGGCAAGCACTTGAATGTGTTCTGCGTGACAGTTTCCGTCCATCATGCCATTAATGATCAGCTGTTTAGCGTAGATTTCACCGTTTACTCGCCCGCTTTCTGCGACAACGAGAGTGCCTTCCACGTTAATTTGACCATCGACGATGCCATCAATCTGGACATCGTTTTCTACTTTGAGTTCTCCGCTAAGAGAACAGCCTTTGGCGATGAGAGTTGAAGCTGCTGAGCTACTCGTTGTTCCACTGTTTTGATTAAAGATTCCCATCGTATTCTTCGCTCCTTAGTAAAAATGTCTTCGAAATCATTAAGGCTCCAATCGACAAATGGTTTCGGATTCAGTGCTCGCCCAACAAATCGCACCTCGTAATGCAGGTGAGGGCCAGAAGAGAGCCCACTGTTGCCGGAAATTGCAATCAGCTGCCCTTTTTTGACGAACTGACCACTTTTTACTTTGAACGCTTTCAAGTGCGAATAAGAACTCGAAAAACCGAAAGAATGTTGTAGCCTGAGGAAGTTACCAGAGCCTTTATTACTGCGGCGGGTAACTTCCACTACCCCATCGGCAGGGGCATAAATTTTGGTACCGATATTTACGGCAAAATCGAGCCCACGATGCATTTTGGCAACTTTTGTCACCGGATGGATACGCTTACCGAATCCGGAAGATAGCCGTACGTTGCCGACTGGAGAGCCACTTGGTATTTGGTTTAATAACACCATGCGAACGTTTGAGGTTATCGCCGCTGCATCGAGCCTAGCATCCAAGTTATTTGTCGAGGTATGTTCTCCAACCCCAAGCACTTTCTCTAATTCACCCAAACGTTCCGAAACAAGTTGTACCCGTTCTTCCCGTTCTGAAAGGTCATTTTCTAGCTCTGATTTAAGTGTTTTCAGTGTGCTGAGCTCTTCACCCATGGTGCGTGAATGCTCTGTCAATTCAGCTTGTTTTAACGCTGCATTATCAACGCGAGTGTACAAGTGATGAATTAAGATTACGGTCGCGGCCAGAGCAACAACAAAAAAAACGAAAAACGTTTTTATGTTGCGTTGCATCCTTTTACTGAAGTACCAATGTCTTGAGCCATTGATAGTTGATATAGAGATCGTCAACTGGTCTTTCATCGTCTTCTATTGCTCGTATTTGGTATACGTCTCGTCACTGAGTTAGTAGGAATGTAAGGAAAACGAGTAGGGACTGCCAGAGGCAAATTGGAAAGAAGTGTCAGGTCGTGAGGCGTTTTC